>QNFP01000015.1 GCA_003645535.1 Gammaproteobacteria bacterium
ATCTCAGACCCCGCAAACTGCAAAATATTGCACTCGGGCCATCCATTTGATTGATGTTTCAGCATCACCCGCCAGTCTGTTATCCTTCGCGGTCTTTTAATTTTATATATTAAGCTTAGAACAGAGGATTAAATATGCCGACTTATCGCTCCCACACCACCACCCAGGGCCGCAATATGGCGGGTGCTCGTTCCCTGTGGCGTGCGACTGGCATGAAGGACGAAGATTTCAGCAAACCTATTATCGCGGTCGCTAATTCATTTACCCAGTTTGTGCCTGGTCACGTACATCTAAAAGATCTCGGCCAGATGGTGATCGGAGAAATCGAAAAGGCCGGTGGAGTCGGCAAAGAATTCAACACCATTGCCGTAGACGACGGCATTGCCATGGGCCATGACGGCATGCTTTATTCTCTGCCATCGCGGGACATTATTGCCGATTCCGTAGAATACATGGTCAATGCACACTGTGCGGATGCACTGGTGTGCATCTCCAACTGCGACAAAATTACTCCCGGCATGCTGATGGCCTCACTGCGGCTAAACATTCCTACTGTTTTCGTGTCTGGCGGCCCCATGGAAGCGGGCAAGACCAAACTCTCTGATACCAAGCTTGATCTGGTCGACGCCATGATTATCGCTGTCGACGATTCCGCCAGTGATGAAAAAGTAGATGAATATGAACGCTCGGCCTGCCCGACGTGCGGTTCCTGTTCCGGCATGTTTACCGCCAACTCCATGAACTGTTTGACTGAAGCATTAGGGTTATCTTTGCCCGGCAATGGCTCACTGCTTGCCACTCACGCCGATCGTCGCGAGCTATTTCTACAGGCTGGACGCCTGATCGTGGACATTACTAAACAACATTATGAAGAGGATAATTTCAACGTCCTGCCCCGTTCAGTGGCCAGTTTCCAGGCCTTTGAAAACGCCATGAGTCTTGATATCGCCATGGGCGGTTCCACCAATACTATCTTGCACCTGCTGGCAGCTGCTCAGGAGGCGGAAGTCGATTTCACCATGACCGATATTGACCGGCTATCCCACAAGATTCCTCATCTATCCAAGGTAGCACCCAGTACACCGCTTTATCACATGGAAGATGTCCATCGCGCCGGCGGTGTCATGGGTATCCTTGGCGAACTGGACCGCGGCGGACTGTTACATGCTGACTTACCAACCATCTATGCCAGCAGCATGCGCGACGCACTTCAACACTGGGACATTATGCGCAATCCGAAAAACGAAGCGGTCGCCAAATTTTACAGCGCCGGCCCTGCAGGCATTCCTACTCAGGTCGCATTTAGTCAGGATACCCGCTGGCCCAGCCTCGACAACGACAGAGTTGGCGGCTGTATCCGCAATGTTGAAAATGCCTATAGCAAAGACGGTGGACTAGCCGTACTTTACGGCAATATCGCCAAAGACGGCTGCGTGGTGAAAACCGCTGGTGTCGATGAATCGGTCCTTGTTTTCGAAGGCCCCGCCTATGTCTGTGAAAGTCAGGATGCTGCTGTAGAAGATATTCTCGCTGACAAGATAAAACCCGGTGACGTGGTGATTATTCGCTACGAAGGGCCTCGCGGCGGGCCAGGCATGCAGGAAATGCTCTACCCCACCAGCTATCTTAAATCCAAAGGTCTTGGCCAGGACTGCGCATTAGTCACCGACGGACGCTTCTCGGGCGGCACCTCAGGTTTGTCTATTGGCCACTGTTCACCGGAAGCCGCTTCTGGCGGCGCCATCGGCCTCATTGAGACCGGTGATCTGATCCACATCGATATCCCCAAACGAACAATTGATGTAAAGCTCAGCGAAAAGGAGCTAGCGCAACGTCGAAGCGCACGCGACACGCTGGGCTGGCAGCCGAGGGAAAAGAGACCCCGCAAAGTCACTGCCGCCCTCAAGGCCTACGCGCTACTGGCAACCAGTGCCGACAGGGGTGCAGTGAGGGATCTATCTCGCCTGTAAATACTGATATGGCTGCAAAACCTACCCGGGATCAGCCATGAGCCTTGGCAAACGCAGACTCGAAGAGGAAACGCAGATTGATCTGACGCCAATGCTTGACGTGGTGTTTATCCTGTTAATCTTTTTTGTGATTACCGCTGCTTTTGTCGATGAAACCGCCATTGACGTACAGCATGCACCCACTTCGACAAGCCCTGCCACAGAAGAAAGTCAGGATATCATTTTCCATGTTAGTGCTGACAACGACATTCTCCTGGAGGGCAGGCGAGTCGATATACGTTCCGTACGCGCTAATGTAGAAAGGCTCCATGCCAGCAACCCTGAAACAAAAGTAATTATTAACACAGATTCCCGTGCCCTCACCGCTACATATATTCGTATCGCCGATCAGGCCATAGCGGCGGGAATTGAGAATGTTGTTTTAGTGACGACCGCTACCTCGCCCTGAGGAATCTCTGGGCAATTTGCTCCGCTCGGCTACGTAAAATTCCGCTTATGCGAGGCATAACACTAAGCACTACAAGCTGGTAAATCGGCCCCTGCAGCCCGTAAGTCCTTAACCCGCTCTTCCTCTACCTGAGTATAGTCCGCCCATTGCCTGGCTTTGGTGGCGACGGCTCTGTACTTGCCTGCCTGCTCGAAAGCTTTTGCCGCATGGTCATAACAATGCAAATTCAATTGTGCATTACCCAGCACAAGCTGCAGGAAACCCGGTTTTTTTAGCTCACCTTTGTCAATGGCGTTTAGTGCTGCTGCCACCGCGCTGGCACTGTCACCGATATCAAGATAAACACTGGCCAGCTGCGCGTAAATATTGCCCTGCCCGGACAACGTCGCCGCTTTTTCCAGCACAGGTCTAGCCCTTTTGCCTTCGCCCGCCTGCTGCCAGGCCAGCCCCAGCAACTCCAGATGTCCGCCTGCAGACCCGATCGACCCGTTGTTTATAGCAGTGTCGAGTATTTTTGCCGCCTGGTAGGGCGTATTTGCGCCGAGGTATAAATACGCCAGTGACACCAGCTCACGCTCTTTTTTTAAAGCGCCGGCCAGATAGATAATTTCCGTGGCCACCAATCGCTCCATATCTTCGCCCAGTTCACCGTATAAGCCCCCTAGCTGATGCCAATAACGGTAACGTGGGTAATGCGTGATCAGCTGCTTTAATACCGGCAGGGCTAGCCGATATTGCTGTTGTTCAAAATACAGCAAGCTTTGCAGAGACCACCAACTCTCCGGCGGCAACTTGCCCTTCGCCTGATAATCATTTATCGCCTCACCGACATACCGCAACGATGCCTGCTTGCGGCCCAATTGATAATAGGCTTGCGCCAGCAGGGCTTTGGTTGGTGGATCGCCAGTCTGGCCATCGACTGTTAAAGCCTCCATCCAGCGTTCAAGAAATCCGGCAGCATTGGTGTAATCTTCGCGCTGAAAATACAACTGGGCCACCGTATTGAAAGTACTCACTTTCATTTTTCTCTCAACCTCTGGCTCATCGATAAGCTTCAGATAAGTAGCCAGGGCCTGTTGATAATTTTGTCGCGAGAAATACACGTAACCAAGATAGTTCCATACCTGGGATTTTTCGAAGCTGGTGGTGCAGTGTTTCCCAGCGGCGGCATTCAACACTTGCTCTGCACGCGACCACTGCTGAGCCGCAATAACCTCCTGCGCAGCTTCTAATTTCACCGCGCAAAGCCGACCCACCGCCTGACGTTTACGAGTGAGGGCACTTGCATATTGACTTTTCTTTGCGGCCTTATCATCGTCAGCAACAGCGCATGAGAGAGTCGCCAGGGCAGCAAAAAAAAACGCCGCCAGATGGCTAATAATGTATCGACCGGGGCTACTGCGCATGGATACCGATTACTCGAGCCGAAAGGTAAATTTATACATCACGCCAGGCACTTCGACACCCTGGCCATCTATGACCCGCGGATTGTATTTGAGCTTTAGCGCAGCCTTCCGGGCAGCACTACCAAAACCGTAGTTTCGTGGAGATTCCTCCAGTAACTTAACGTCACGCACACCACCAGTGGTGGTAATCACCACCTCTACAACAGCATAACCCTGGCGACCCCGAGCAAGCGCACGACGCGGGTACAGAGGCAGCGGCACATACACCGGAATATAATCAGTATCGCGGGCAAAATCACCACTTCCCAGACCAATATTCAAACCCACTGTGGGCATCGGTGCAGCCTGCAAACGGATCGCAGCCGTCGGCATATTAAAATGCAGATTTTCCCTGGGCATAGTCGGCAGTATCATTGCTGGCTCGGAGGGCCGCTTCGGCCTCGACGCCTTGGCTAATTCAGTCAGGGTGCGTTCAGGCTGCCAGATATCGGCAATTTTATAACGTCCTCTGGTATCAGGTACTTCGCCTCGGCTCACCACCATTAATACCATCAACACCAATAGCACCGCAGTTACCACCACAGCGCCGAACAGAGCCATGACAAAGCGAGCAGCAACATTGTCGCGAAATCGTTCGTTAGCTGGGCTTCGCACAGTCGAGCTTTGGCCTGAAAAACCAGGGGCGGGAGAATTAAGCGCGGAAAACCTAATCACGGAGAGTCGACACCGATATATCGCTGATACCCAACTGTGTAGCCAAATCCGTGACCAGAGCGAGACGACCGATACTGGCCCGATTGTCAACCTGTACCACCAGGCCACCCCGTGGGTTTTCGGCTTGCAGGCGGGAAAGTGCTAACTTAACCTGGTTGTCAGCAAGGGGTGCTTTATCCATCCAGATGACATCATGCTGGTCAATCGCCACCAGTATCGCGGGCTTTCTCAGCTCTGCAGTCAGGGCCTCACTGCGTTCCACCTCAGGCCCCGGAACCTTCACAAACGAGGCGGTTACAATAAAGAAAATCAACAGAATAAATACCACGTCGAGCATCGGTGTCAGGTCAATAGCCTGCACCAGTGCAGCGTCGGTGTTGAGTTCACGCTTTAATGCTCGGCGCATAACTCTTCTTCGGGTAGAGGGTCTTCCATAAGCAGACTGTTTTCGAGCCGGGCTTTTCCCCGCCGCGCCAGGCGGTCAATACCGGTAAGACCAATAACGCCGGATAGTGCCGCCACCATACCCGCCATCGTCGGCACGGTGGCTCGGGAAACGCCACTCGACATCGCCCGTGCACCACCACCTTCGGCAATGGCCATGGCTTCGAACACACTCACCATGCCGGTAACGGTACCCAGTAAGCCAAACAGTGGGGCCAGTGCTACCAGTGTTTTTATCATCGGCAGGAAGCGGTCGATACGAGCATTTATTTCAGCGATCAGCGCCGCACGCACCTGTCGGGCTCGGCGTGAGTGTCGATCGGTGCGCAACTGCCAGCTATGGAAACATTGAGCGATATCAGCCCGCAGGGCAGTGCGATAATAAATCAGGCGTTCAATTAGTAACAACCACATAAGCAAAATCAAGCCGATAATAAATAACAGCACCGGCCCGCCCATATCTAGCAATCGTTGCAAGTGATTGATCATGTCGAGTGCGACATTCATGGCTATTTTGTATCAATCATTTTATGCGACTAATTTTACGGAACTAATTTTGTTGTGGTTTGATCGCCGGCGTTGGGCTCCACAGGAGATCGCCTCACTTCGGCTTTGAGCGCAACTATCCCTGCACTCTGCTCTTCGAGCACATGCAGAATACTGCGTGCATAGCCATTAACCCAAGTATGTAGAAGTAAGGTGGGAATCGCTACGAGAAGACCCAGCACCGTGGTCACCAGAGCCTGGGAAATACCTCCAGCCATTAGTTTCGGATCGCCTGCACCAAAAATCGTGATCTGTTGAAACACCACGATCATACCCGTAACGGTGCCCAACAAGCCCATAAGGGGCGCGATCATGGCAATAATTTTAAGCAGGTTCAGTGCGTACTCTATAGCCGGACGTTCTTTAAGAATCGCCTCGTGAAGTTTTAGTTCCATCGATTCCGGGTCGAGCCCCGCATAGGTGTCAGCTACAATCAGTATCCGCCCGAGGGGATTATTTTTCTCAGCCTCTGGGTTTTTCAACTGCAAATGCACACGTGCAGATACACTCCGTAAAACCACCGCTCGCCACAGCGCCAACACCAGTGCTATCACGCCAAGTCCAGTAATCACATAACCCACCAGGCCGCCCTGATGCCATTTTTCCATCAGCCCAGGTCGGTCTACCAGACCACGTAGCAAATCACCCCCCGCCGGGCCAGTCGGATCAACCGCAACAGGAGTAAAACCATCGCTGGCAGACTGCAGGGCAATTGCGCCTTTAGCCAGGCCTCTTGGCTGGCGCATCAATTCGGCAAGCACAGCATTATCCGGGTTGTAACTCAGATAATGCCCATCGGACACTATGTTGAACAGGCCAATGCGCACTACCTCCTGCTCACTCTGGGAACCATCGGTCGTTAATACTCCAGTTTTAAAACGACTGATGCGGCCCCCTTCAACCATTTCCCGACTCATCTGGTAGGCCAGGTTTTCGATATCTTCAAGTGACGGCAGACGACTATTGCTGCTCATTTTTTCAATCAATTTATTGAGTTGTTCGGTGCGCCCAGGATACTGCACACTCACCAGGGATCTATCGAGGCGATTAACAGTATCACCCGCAGCGGCGGTAATATGGCCAAACAGCTCTTTTAACGTACCCAGACGTTCTTGCAGTTGCTCTTGCAAGATCTCAAGCTCCCGCTCGTTACTGGCATAGGTTTTTTCCAGTTCAGCACTGCGACTTTCTTCTTCAACCTCCCGCAGTTCTGCCTGTTTGAGTAATTTCGCCTGACGATTTTTATCCTCTTTAAACTCCTGCTCGCGCTGCCGATGTTCTTTCGATTCGCTAAGCCGCGCAGCCTTTATCAGGCGTAATAGTTCGTCGAGTGATTTGGCCTGCTCCTCCGCTACTACTTTCGTTGGTGATACCAGTACTACCAGCATCAACAACAACGCAGTCGCCAGCCCACATAGGCGACCATTGATTTGCTGCCGGCTCACGACGCCGGCTCCGAGTTCGCCGGCGCGCTGACTGGCAGCTTGATCATATCGAGAGGCGCCTGCTTTTTAGCCATGCGAATGGCGTCTGCCACGGCGCGGCGATAGTCGCGTGCCGGCAATGCCTGCCACTGATGAGTGGTTTTATTCCACACCTCGGTCAGCGCCTGATCGCCGCTCTGATACAAAAACGCTACGCGCCCGATTCGTAAAAATGTGCCCTGGCGCTCCTGGCCATCCACTTCCAGCACACCGTCGAATTGTTCGATGGTGATGCCGTATTCACTTTCAATATCGTAAAGCTCAAGTACCTGCCGAAATTTTTCAGCAGCGCTAAAGCGTGGAGAGTCCATATTTTTGCGAACTTGCTCAATACTGAGCTGACGCTCCTGCGTCCTGAACGGTAAATCGAGGCCAAGAAATTGCTCAAGAGCATTTAGCATAGTAAGTGACAGCGGTGTGATCTGACGCTCCATCAAAGCGGCATTCTGGATAGATTGCTTTATCTCTGTCACGGTGCGGCGCTGATTCTCAACTTGCCGAGCGAGCTGAGCGTTATAAACCTGTAAGCCTTCTATTTGCTTGTTAACTAGTTGAAACTGGCGCAGTAAATCATCGGTTTGCTCAGCTGTCTGGTCAATGCGACGCTGCGCGGCCTGAGCTGCAGCAGTCTTATCGGCACCGGCTTTTAACAAAGTATCAAGCTCAGCTGCCTCAACCTCTGCGGGGTCAATAAAGGTCGTCAAAACCAGCATCAAAACAACCGTCGGCACTAAGGCCAAAAATACCATCATCCGGCTAATGAGTATGTTGACTGAACTAATACTCCGCTCGCTATCAATAGTACTGCTGCCTGATCGCCCCATGACATAGTGTTGTTTCACTTTGTGATCTATCTCCCCGGCTCTGCATTCTGGCGCCATGGCATACAAATCAATTTCCTTCATTTTCTATCCAGACGCACAAATGTGCAGGCAGGCGTTTGTCCATCAGCGTCAATATGCTGCACTGGAGTTTCCAACCACTCTGCCATATCCAGATCCGGGAAAAAAGCATCGCCTTCAATCTCTATGTGTACACGCGTCAAATACAGTCTCTGCGCCCTGGGTAGCGCCTCACGGTAGACCGCCTCACCGCCAATTACCATCATTTCCTCTACGCCAGAGGCGACGACAATTTTTGTCGCTATTGCCAAAGCCTGTGTCAAATCAGCCGCAATTTCGACGCCCTCAGCCCACCAGGACGTATCACGGGTCATCACAATATTGGTGCGCCCGGGCAGGGGTTTGCCAATCGACATATAGGTACGACGGCCCATGATGATCGGCTTGCCCATAGTTAGTTTCTTGAAATGCTGTAGATCAGCAGAAATCTGCCAGGGCAGCTCATTGTTTACACCGATGATGCCATTTGTTGAGATCGCTGCGATCAAAGCCAGTTTTGTCACCAAGAAATCCTGGGTTATAAGTGAGTTTAAGGGGCACTATGCCTACGTTATTCGCTACTATGCACCGATAATACTATGTCCTCGCAATACACCCGACAGAAGCGGCACGAGCTATTTTCCAACAGTCGCTGCAGCTTGGCCAGCAAATATAGTGAGCATATTTATCATCTGCCCTGCATCTCCAGTTGACCTCGGTTAAGTCAAACTCTTAATATCCGCATCCACCTTTACCAAACTCTGCAGGAAACCAGACAGATGAATTCTTTATTCGAACCCATGACCTTTCTTCGCGGTCCATCGCTAAAAAGTCGCCTGACTCTAGCACCCCTGACCAACTTACAGAGCCACGAGGATGGTTGCCTGTCAGACGATGAGTACAAATGGTTAACCATGCGCGCCGAGGGTGGCTTTAGTCTAACCATGACCGCCGCTGCTCACGTACAGGCGATTGGCCAGGGCTTTCCGGGGCAGTTGGGCATTTTTTCTGATGATCACATCAAAGGGCTAGCGCGTCTGGCCGAAGGTATCAATAAACATGATAGCCTCTCGATTGTACAACTACACCACGCTGGAATGCGCTCACCAGAGGATTTAATTGGTCAGCAACCCGTGGCGCCTTCTGCCGATAGTGAGACAGGTGCGCGCGCATTATCGACACTTGAGGTAGAGCAGCTAATCGAAGACTTCATCACCGCCGCCCAGCGTGCTGAAACGGCTGGCTTTGATGGTGTCGAAATTCATGGCGCACACGGCTATATTTTATGCCAGTTCCTCAGTAGCGAAACAAATCAACGGGATGATCAATACGGTGGCTGTCTCGAAAATCGAGCCAGACCGATATTCGACATTATTTCCGGCATTCGCACGCGTTGCCGAGATGATTTCAATATTGGCATTCGTCTATCACCGGAGCGTTTCGGCATGCGCCTCGCCGAAGCGACAACCGTGGCCCAGCGCCTGATGTCTGAGGCTAAGATTGATTATCTGGACATGTCCCTGTGGGATGTTTTCAAGGAGCCGGTGGAAGAAGAATTCCAGGGGCGTAGTTTGATGTCCTACTTCACCGAGTTAGACCGCGGCGAAGTTCGTCTGGGTGTTGCCGGCAAGGTTCGCACCCCCGCAGAAGCCAGGCACTGCATGGAATCCGGTGTGGACTTTATATTGCTGGGGCGCGCTGCGATCCTGCACCACGACTTTCCCAACCAGACCGAACGCGACAAAAACTTCCAGCCGGCGCGCAACCCTGTAACAAAGGATCATTTACGCAAAGAAGGCCTGGGCGAATCCTTTGTAAACTATATGGAAACCTGGAAGGGCTTTGTGGAAGAAGCTGCCTAGACAGACTATTACTAAAAGCGGGCAGGGTAGGCAATCTCAGGTAAAAGCGGTTGAAGAGGTGGCGTTTATAGGTAACAAATAGCTAGCACCTGGCCCGTGAAACGTTTTGGCCATGTTAAGCTTGCTTTTCCTCGGCACCCCACTGGCACGTGAACGCAGTAGTGGCGCGCCGATAATTTTTTAACCGCCTGTTAGACCGGAAACTGTTAGATAAGGAAGCTATTAAAAAGGAGACTGGGATGAAGTATTGCCATTGGGCTCGTATAGCGGCATTACTAATAGTGGCGTCATTATTAGTTCGGCCTGTTGTTGCAGGGGAGATCTATAAGTGGGTCGATGAGCACGGTCGCGTGCAATATAGTGACCGAGCACCGGAACAAGGCAATCCAGGCGCGGCGGAACAAATAACCATACAAGCTAATATAAATACCTTTGAGGGCACCGAAGTTTCGGTCTCAGACTTCCTGCAGACCACCCAACAAGCCCGTCAGGAACAAGCTAAAAACCAACGAAAAGTAGTGATGTACAGTACAAGCTGGTGTGGTGTCTGTAAAAAGGCCAGGAATTATTTCGCTACTAACAACATCGCTTTTCAGGAACACGATGTCGAACGTTCGGAGCGTGGCCGCGATGATTTTGCACGACTAAAAGGTCGGGGCGTACCCATTATATTCGTTGGCAGACAACGTATGGATGGCTTCAGTCCAGCTCGTTTTAAACAGATATATTCGTACTGAGAAGCCCGCTTTATACGGTGGCTTCTGTGGTTTACTCAAAACCGGAAAAACTGGCCACTTGCTCGAGTTGTTCTCTCTGTATTTTCATCTTGTTGGCCGGGTGTTGCTGATCCAGATAGCCCATTGCCATACCGTTGTATATGTAATATTCCTCCGGCACATCAAGAACTTCGCGTACAGCGGGCTGCACATCCTGCCAAAAGCCCTGGGCACAGGTATGTAGGCCATGCTCGCGGGCAAGGAGCATGATATTGGCCATAATGATCCCCAGATCACCGAGCTGACCTGGCATTAACGTTCGGTGGATAGAAAAAAACAATCCCACTGGCGCACCAAAAAAATAAAAATTCTGTATCAATTGTTTTGCTCGTGCCTCTTTATCCTTACGATCTATACCGAGCGCAGAATACAGAGCCATGCCACACTCATAGCGCCGTGACTTATATGGTTTGACCATCGCTTCGGGGGGCGACTGGTATTCCTGCCTGACACTGCCAACTGGATGCTCACCGGCATAGGCAAGCGCTTTTTCGATCACCTGTTCGCGTACCTGACCAGTCACAGCATGTATGTGCCAGGGTTGCATATTGCTACCGGAGGGTGCCAGACGTGCGTGATCAAGGATTTTCGATACAGTGCTTTTGCTGACCGGTTTCTCGAGAAAAGCCCGCGCTGATATGCGTGTAGATATCGCTTCGACAAGTTCCATTTTGTGCCTTGTTTAGTTTGCGGTAAGGGTTTCAATACCCTGCAACGTTGCCAGCAGTACTGTGTCTGCAGGACGATTGGCAAAAAGTCCGTTACACACAACTCCCGTAATGTTATTCAGCTTTTCTTCCAGCGTCCGCGCTACTTCAATGGGATATAGTTTGTGGACATCAAGAATAACGTTGCCATTGTCGGTAATGATATTTTGTCGATACACCGGTTCACCGCCAAGCTTGATGATCATTTTGGCGACATAACTTCTGGCCATAGGAATTACTTCTACTGGCAGCGGAAAATTACCGAGGTGACCAACGCGTTTGCTGTCATCGGCAATACACACAAACTCACTGGCTGCGGCTGCAATAATTTTCTCCCGAGTCAATGCGCCACCGCCGCCCTTGATCAGCTCCAGATGCGGATTTACCTCGTCCGCACCATCCACATACAGCTGCATTTCATCAACAGTGTTCAGTTCGTAGACGGGTATGCCATGACTGCGCAAGCGCTGGGCAGTTCTTTCCGAGCTCGCTACAGTACCGGCAATTTTGCTTTTATGGCTGGCCAGCAGATCGATAAAAATATCGCAGGTGGAACCTGTGCCGACGCCAAGATAGCTGTCATAGTCAAGCTTGTTTAATGTGTACTCAAGGGCTGCTGCAGCTGCCGTCTGTTTAAGTGTTTCCTGGCCCATGGTAAATTCCTGGTTTAAGCAAGCGCTACACGTTAGCACATATACTCACAGCAATTGTTTTGCCAAATATAAGGGATAATCAGGAGCGGTAATCACTGGTGTTATTGTCCCATGGTATTTACCATTACGTTTGTTAAACCAGCCGGAAATACGATCAACAAATGCCCAGATCCTACATAAAGCGAATTCTTGATGCGCGCATTTACGACCTCGCTGAAGAGACGCCTATTGACGAAGCACCGTTATTGTCCAGCCGCCTAAATAATCGCGTGCTGCTCAAACGTGAAGATTTGCAGCCGGTGTTTTCCTTCAAGTTGAGAGGAGCCTACAACAAAATGCTGCAGCTCAGTGACGCTGAGAGAGCACGAGGCGTGATTGCCGCATCGGCAGGCAATCACGCACAGGGTTTAGCTCTAGCCGCTAAAAAAATGGCGGTAAAAGCCACTATTGTAATGCCGCGGACAACAGCGCAGATTAAAATTGATGCTGTGCGTTCACGTGGAGCTCGCGTTATCCTCCACGGTGACGCCTACGATGACGCCTCGCTCCATGCCCACCAATTGGCTAAAGACAAGGGCTTTATCTATATCCACCCCTTTGATGATCCCGATGTCATTGCTGGCCAGGGAACGATTGCGGTAGAAATTCTACGCCAACACACAGGCAAGCTCGACGCTATTTTTGTGCCAGTCGGCGGTGGCGGCCTGTGCGCCGGTATTGCCGCATATGTGAAGTATGTGCGGCCGGGAATAAAAATAATTGCCGTTGAATCTGACGACGCCGCCTGCCTTACAGCAGCCATGGCAAAGGGGCGGCGCGTACGCCTCAAAGAGGTCGGGTTATTTGCCGATGGCACTGCTGTAGCCCAGATAGGCAAGGAAACGTTTCGCATATTGCGCCAAACTGTAGATGAAGTGATTACTGTCAGCACAGATGAAATTTGTGCTGCTATCAAAGATATCTTCGATGATACCCGGTCAATCTGTGAGCCTGCAGGTGCACTGGCGGTCGCCGGCCTGAAAAAATATGTCGCGCAGGCTGATTGTGCTGGGCGCACATTGTTGGCTATAGACAGCGGCGCCAACATTAATTTTGATCGCCTGCGTTATATTTCAGAGCGCACGGAAATTGGTGAAAAGCGTGAAGCAGTACTTGCTGTCACTATTCCTGAGTCGCCGGGCAGCTTTAAACGTTTCTGTGCAGCCCTAAGTCGACGCATGGTTACTGAGTTTAACTATCGTTTTGCCGATAGCACGGATGCACATATTTTTGTCGGCATTCAGGTTGGATCTGACGCCGACCGAAAAGCATTGCTCGATGAACTGAGTACGAAAGGTTATCCCGTTGCCGATATGACCGACAATGAAATGGCTAAACTACATATTCGTCATATGGTAGGAGGCCGTGTAGCGGAGATAGATGACGAGGTTGTCTATCGATTTGAGTTTCCTGAACGACCAGGTGCGCTGTTAAGTTTTCTTGGCAAGTTAGGTGGTCGATGGAATATTTCGATGTTCCATTATCGCAATCATGGTTCCGATTACGGTCGGGTACTGGTGGGTTTACAGGTACCTGTGAATGAACGAAGAGAAGTGCCCCAGTTTCTGGACTCTTTAAACTATCGTTATCAGGAAGAAAGCGACAATGAGGCCTATCAATTCTTTTTGAGCTAAACCGAGGAAATACGCCGCAGGCTGTGCAAGCCGTTCATATTATTAAAGATCCCCCAAATAACGGATTTGCACTGCATCTATACCGGGTCCGCTCAGGGTGTCAGAAATAACCACTACCTTGTCCAGGGCATCAAAACCATTTCGAGCCAGCAGGCTTGCTGCCGCCGCAGATAGAATATTGTCTGGAGCGGAGTCATAGTCGATAACAAAGCTTAGTACGTTACGATTCAGCACCAGTTGGGAGCGTGTCTGCTCATCAAAAGTAAAAGCACAAATTATCGGCGTTTGCGGATGGCAGTTGGTAATGTAGTTGGCCATGCGACCAGTTTTGGTCGGTACGATAATAGCCCTGGCGCCGATCGATTCGGCCAGCTTTACGGCCGCGGAGGCCATCTCCTGTTTGTCGTTGACTAGTATCAGATCTTCCGTAAACAGCAGGCCGCGACTTTTTTCGATGGAGCGTGCGATGCGATCAAGCATTTCCACACAACGTACCGGATATTTACCAATCGTTGTCTCTGCAGACAACATAATGGCATCTGCTTCTTCATAAACTGCATTGGCTACGTCCGTCACCTCCGCGCGGGTCGGCAACGGGTTTTCAATCATCGATTCCAGCATGTGTGTTGCCACAATAACGCGCCGGCCGTGGATAGCACATTGGCGGATGATTCGCCGCTGCACTCTGGGCAGTACTTCAATGGGGATTTCCACGCCGAGATCTCCCCGGGCCACCATGATGCCATCGGCTACTTCTATGATGCTTTCGAGATTCGTCAATCCTTCCTGGTCTTCTATTTTGGCAATAATCTTAATATTTCGCTTTTTATCATCTAAAATTTGCCTAAGTTCGTCGATATCATCCTTATCACGCACAAAAGATAAGGCGATAAAATCCACGTTGTGCTTTATCGCCAGCTCTATATCTCTTTTATCTTTTTCAGTAATTGCTGGCAAGTTAACGCGTATTCCCGGCAAATTTACATGTTTTTTACTTTTTAATACGCCGCCATCTACAACTTTGCATTTAATCACCTGGTTGTGCTTCTCCAGCACTTCGAGATTGATCAAGCCATTATCAACAGTAATTTTGTCACCGATATCAACATCGTTTATCAAATCAGCATAGTTAATCTGAATCGAGCTGGCTTCTACGTCGGCTGTGCCGCGAGCCACCACGGACACCACGTCCCCGGTCGTTAAATTTAGATCATTATTACGGTCACCGGTGCGAATTTCTGGACCCTGAGTGTCGACCAGCACAGCGACAGGATGTCTGAGTGTTTTATTCAGTACTTTAATGCGCTCAATCACCGCGGCGTGGAATTGATGGTCACCATGAGACATATTTAAGCGCGCCACATTCATACCAGCATCAGCCAGCTGAATGAGCATTTCTGTGGAGCTTGTGGCTGGCCCGATAGTGCAGATAATCTTGGTTTTTCTCATCTCGTTTCCTGTCCGTTATCCAGTAGTGAATTGACTACCACTAACTCCTGATCGGTAGCAATCAGATCCATAGGTACATCCCATACTGAACGCTGCAACCTGTCGACTTCCTGGCAACTGTGTGCGAGGCCAATCAGCAGCGGTTTGCAGGCTCCGCTGGCGTGGTAGTTAGCAAGCGTACGATCATAATAGCCACCACCCATTCCCAGGCGAGTGCCGAAACGGTCGAAAGCGACCAGCGGCACAAAAATAACATCCAGGGTCCACGGTAGCGCAATTCTATTGGTAGACAGGCGAGGTTCGAGGATACCAAATTGATTTTCTACCAGGGGCGTGTGCGACTGATAGCGGACAAAATGCAGACGATTTTGCTTGAGCGGCTTAACAACAGGCAGATAACAGATTTTGCCCTGTTTTATGGCCTGCTCCATCAGTTTGCAGGGGTCAATTTCACCGTCGTTAGGCAAATAAAAAGCTAAACGGCGAGCACAATTGTACTGGTTGAGGCCCCGTAGAACAGCGAGTAGATCTCGCGCTGCCTTATTTTGTTGCGGGGCCGTAAGCGAACGTCTTTTTCTGCGGATATCCTGGCGTAGCTGCCGCTTCAGTCGTTGCTGTGGACCTGACGATGTCATTGAGGCGGGAATGAGACGGGATTCATACGATGCGCAATTTATCGTCGGTAAAAGTATATCGTCGGTGGAGGTAAAGCCCCGGAAGTGCCGCCGTCAACGTGGCCCTGAACCGAAAGGTTCAAGGTGGGAGTCACCTTGGCGCTTCAGGCTTTCCGACGCGCGGACATGCACAACAGCTCCAGTAACGACCCCCGGGGTAGTATTATCGGCTCAAGGACTTTTCGACTAGCAAACACTCCAGGTGGGCGCATTATAACCCAGTGGCTCAGTCGCGTGGCGTTAAACTACTAGTTGCGTGGCGTTAAACTACTAGTTGCGTGGCGTTAAACTACTAAGACGGTGCTAGACGGACTCTTTTCCCAGCCCCTGCAACGCCTTAACCAACTTACGATCAACTCGCAACAATTCCTTTTTGGCGGTTTCATTTGCCGCCGCACCGGATGCTGACTGAAGCAGATCATATGAAAGATTAAGTGCTGCCATCACAGCAATGCGCTCCAGGCCGATGACGCTACCGGATTTGCGAATCTCGCGCATACGCTGATCGAGCACCTGGGCTGATTCCTGCAGCGCGGCCTTCTCATCCGGGGGGCATTGCACCTGATACTCTTTGTCGAGTATGCGGATCTGTATGGTTTCAGATGCGGCCAAGCGTCTAACCTTCAGGAGCCAGGTTTTTCAGACGGGTGATCATACGTTCAACTCGGTGGCGCGCCTGTTCATTTTTTTCGAATAGCTCCCCACGTTCGCGCAGCAAATCGGACTCGCGCTCCTGCAAGGATATGTTTTCCTGCTTCAGCCGGTTAGCCAACTCAACGAGTTGATCAATTTTTTGTTCTAAATTGGCCATTGTGTCGGTACTCATGGCAATTGGCATGCGTAATTATTCATTTGCAGGTACTATATTGTGCTTAGCAGGCCTGGTCAATAAACTTAATCCTGTTTCGAGAAATAGTACCTTATTATATTGTAAAAAATAGGTTTTCACAGGCATCTGCCATTTAAGTTGTGTTTTTATAACGGATCCAGGGCCTGACTTTGCGGAGTTTTGGAATTGCTTGATTTTGATGAATACGCCCTCGCTCTGGCAGCTTGCGGGTTAGCCTTTAGCGCTACGGAATTACAGGGTGGCTTGTTCGGTCGGCTCGCAGGGGGACATACGCTGGCAGAGAATGAGCTGCTCGCGTTCACCGCCGAGCTGGTGGAGGTCTCACCACTTAGTTTGACCCCGGCAAAGGAAACACTAGAGCGTATATACCAGGATACTTTGGCCCAGGCACAAGACCAACAGGGCTTGCTTGAGCTATTGCTACCTGACGACGATGAGCTGTTACCAGAGAGACTGGATGCCCTGTCAAAATGGTGCCGCTGCTATCTTTCCGGCCTCGGTCAGACTGGCCTGTCAGGCGACACTGCACTGCCAGCTGATGCCGCCGAAGCAATGCGGGACGTGGCCGCTATCGCTTTAGTTGACCCGGAGTGCCAGGAAGATGAGGATGACGAGGCCAGTTATGTCGAGCTAGTCGAATTTGTGAGGGTGGCGACAACCCTGATCCAGGTTGAGCTTACACAACTGTTGACCGCTCCTGCCAAGAGCAAACATTAGAGTAAGGAAAATGATAAAAAATAAAGAATTCGCGCGCCGACGTCGCGATCTAATGGCAATGATGGAAAAAAACAGTATAGCGATTGTTACCGCGGCACCTGAGCGCGTTCGTAGCAGGGATACATATTTTCCTTATCGGCAGGATAGTGATTTCCATTATCTATCGGGTTTCCCCGAGCCCGAGGCGGTACTCGTACTGATTCCGGGTCGCGCGCACGGAGAGTTTGTATTGTTTTGTCGGGATCGGGATCGAGATCGGGAAATCTGGGATGGATACCGCGCTGGGCCAACCGGCGCGTGCAAGGATTATGGCGCGGACGATGCATTTCCCATTACCGACATCGACGAAATATTACCAGGGTTGCTGGAAGGACGAGAACGAGTCTATTACGCAGTAGGCAAAGATCGTGATTTCGATCAGAGTTTGATGGACTGGGTTAACGATATCCGTGGTCGGGCGCGCAGTGGCGCAGTGCCTCCCGGCGAATTTATTGATCTCGATCACCTGCTCCATGAAATGCGTTTATTCAAAAAGCCGGCTGAATTAACGTTAATGCGTAAAGCCAGCCGGATTTCGGCTGCAGCCCATTGCCGGGCCATGAAAACGGCACGGTCGGGCATATCGGAGTACCATCTACAGGCAGAAATTGAGCACCAGTTTGCTATGGACGGGGCAAGTTTTCCCGCTTATTCATCAATTGTCGGCGGCGGCAAAAACGCCTGCGTACTTCACTATGTGGTTAACGACAGCGTACTCAAAGACGGCGACCTGGTACTCATCGATGCAGGCTGTGAATACCATCACTACGCAGCCGATATTACCCGTACTTTTCCAGTAAACGGTATTTTTACGTCGGCACAAAAAGCCATTTATGAGTTGGTACTGAATGCCCAACTGGCTGCAATCGATGTCGTACAGGCGGGGCGTCACTGGGACGAACCCCATCAGGTTACCATTGAAGTAATCACTGCCGGCCTGGTCGACCTGGGCCTGCTAAAAGGTAATGTGTCAAAACTCATAGACAAAGGCGCTTACCGGGATTTCTATATGCACCGGGCCGGGCATTGGCTGGGCATGGATGTCCACGATGTGGGTGATTATAAAGTGGACAATGAGTGGCGCTTACTGGAACCCGGTATGGTGATGACGGTTGAGCCCGGCATTTATATCGCGCCCGATAATACCAAAGTGGCAAAAAAATGGCGTGGTATAGGTATTCGCATTGAAGATGACGTGTTGATCACCCGTAAAGGGCCCGAAGTCCTGACCGCTGGCGTACCCAAAACCATAGCTGATATCGAAGCCTTGATGGCAAAAGGACAAGGTGCAAAAACAGCTTAAGAGGCCGGGTAACACATGAATACAAATATTCTGCCTGCAGAAACTGATATCGTTATTAGCGGTGCTGGATTGACCGGTTTGTGTCTGGCGTCATTACTGGCTCGTCAACAGCCGTCATGGAATATTCTTCTACTACAGGCTGCGCCCCCTGATGACGATTCTGTTACCAGTCGGGATGCTGGGTTTGATCATCGCCAGATTGTGCTGGCTGAAAGCAGCCGCCGCATACTCAGTCATATGGGCCTATGGTCCGATATTGAGCAGCACACGGCGGCGATTACCGAGATTCGCGTCTCGGATCGAGGTCACATCGGCCGCAGTCAACTCGTTGCTTTAGAACAGAACCTCGATGCCTATGGCTATGTCATTGATGCAGCACAGCTGGCCAGCCTGTTATCGGCAGCTGTTGATAAGCTGCCTAATGTGCAACGTTCCAAAGTCACCAACCATTTTGTTTTAAAACCCATTGCCAATGGCATAGTTCTCCAGGAGGGCAGCAATTCTGTACATGCCAGGCTTACTGTGCTGGCCAATGGCACAGCTCCACTGGCAGCACAGAAATTGGGTATAGCGTTTCAATGCAAGGATTACGGACAGTGCGCGTTGACTGCGGAATTAACACTGACTAAAGCTCATCGGGGAATCGCCTACGAACGGTTTACCAGTAGCGGGCCAATCGCCCTGCTGCCATTACCCGACCTGAATGATTCGCCGCGAGCCGCGCTGGTGTGGACACTGCCATTGCCGGAGGCTGAGGATTTACTGAACGCCGACGAAGATACCTTTATCGAGCGTCTATATGTCCGTTTCGGACAACGTATCGGCCCTGTAGCAGCGGTAGCCAGACGTGTGGTAGTACCGCTTGCAAGAACGGTTGCCACCGAACAGGTGCGCAATCACCTCCTGTTAATGGGTTCATCTGCCCACAGCCTGCACCCGGTCGCTGGTCAGGGTTTCAACCTGACGTTGAGAGACATCGCTACTCTTGGTGAAGTGCTGTCAGGCATCGCAGCAGATGACGGCAACCTGGGCAACCTGGCAAGCTTACAGTTGTATGAGGAACGTCGGCGGGCAGACCAGGCACGAGTTGTGGCCTTTAGCGATGTACTTCCAGCTGTATTTGCCAATAATAATGCGCCGCTGTCTATAGCAAGAAATCTGGCACTACTAGGTCTCGATCTGGCGCCGGGTTTGCGCAATGCTTTTGCTCGTTTTGGTGCTGGTTTGAGCACCCGTGAGGCAAGATTCAATGACTGATAAAACTTACGACGTAGTAGTTGGTGGTGCGGGCATCGTTGGCGCTGCTTTGGCCCTGTCGCTGGCACGGTTTGCAGAAAAACCAGATGCTAAACAATCTCTTCAGGTCGCATTGGTCGAACCAAAACCAGCCGCTCTGCCCGCAAACGACGATGAATTCGACCCCCGCGTTGTAGCATTGAATGAATCGTCGAGGCTATTACTGGATGAGCTGGGCGTGTGGCAGCCTATCGCCACAACCCGAGCCTGCCCCTACACTCATATGCAGGTTCGCGATAGCGAAGGAACTGGATGTATCGAATTCGACTGCGCGGACATCCAGCAAGATAATCTCGGCCATATCGTAGAGAATTCACTAGTATTGGGCCATTTACTGAATGCTATCAAAGCGCAGGGTAATATCGATTTGTTATGTCCTGACCAGATTAAATCACTGTCACCGTCCAAATATAAAGCACGCGCGACAGAGGAGCATCTTGTTCTGCAGCTAGAAAATAGTGCTATCTCAACATCTCTACTGGTCGCTGCAGACGGCTCTCGATCAAAACTCAGGCAAATATGCGATTTCTCTACCCGCGAGTGGGATTACGGACACACCGCGATTGTTGCCACCTTGCGTGGTGAAAAAAGTCATCAATATTCAGCCTGGCAATGGTTTATGCCGACCGGCCCACTGGCCTTTTTACCTGTGCAGACACACCGTGCTGATAGCCGTTATGTTTCCATCGTCTGGTCTCAGGTACATGAACGTAGTAATGAGCTGATGGCGATGACGGATGAAGATTTTTGTCAACAGTTAACGCTGGCTAGCGAAGGCTGCATGGGCAATCTTGAGTTAGTGTCGCGTAGACACTGTTACCCGCTACGGCAGTGCCACGCCGTTGATTACATACAGCCACGAGTGGCTCTGATTGGTGACGCTGCACATACCATACATCCCCTGGCTGGTCAGGGCGTCAATCTTGGTTTAAGCGATGCCCGGGTGCTGACAGAGGAGTTGGCTCGCTGGCGGAGCAAAGGGCTGGATATTGGTGCCGAGAAGGTCTTACAACGTTATCAGCGACGCCGTAAACCAGAAAATCTGGCTGTTATGACAGCAATGGAAGGTTTTAAACGATTATTTGAACGGAACGAATTGCCCGTGCGATTTTTACGAAACCTGGGTTTGAGCGGGCTCGATGCACTCGCCCCCGCGAAAAACCTTCTTATGAAGCAGGCGATGGGTTTATATTAGGGCTTCATTACCTAATCAATCACCTAACCAATCAGCTAACTAATTACCTAACTAATAAGAGTCTTATTGGAAGCCCCGTAAAACTTAAGCCATCTCCATATCTCAACCCATAAAATTTTTCATCGGTTGCGGGACATCGATGAAAAATCCCTGGGCATAATCGACGCCCATTTGCTCAAGCATGGTCAACTGGGTCTGATTTTCAACACATTCAGCGATAGTCGCAATACCCATAATATGGGCCAGATGGTTGATGGTGCTGACCATCGAAAAATCAACATCGTTCAATTCCATATTGCGGATAAAGCTGCCGTCAATTTTGAGGAAATCGACGGGTAAATCTTTAAGATAGCCAAAAGAAGACAGGCCGCTGCCAAAGTCATCGAGTGAAAAATAAAACCCTTTGGCTTTAAGCACATGAATTAAATCAAGCGCTCGATCAAATTCCCTGATGGCAGCGGTTTCCGTAATTTCAAACTGCAATTGATGGGGATTAACAGTCGATTTATCCATCAAATCGAGCAGGTAATCCTTGAAGCCCTCATTACTAATGGTGACCCCGGAAAGATTTATTGAAATCCTCAAATTCGACTTTTTCCGCCATTTCTCAGTACCAAGTTCAGATATAACATGTTGTACCGTCCAGCGATCAATATCATCTATAAGGCCGTAAAGCTCTGCTGCTGGAATAAACTTGCCCGGCGCCACCAACTGCCCAGATTCGTCAATCATGCGAATCAGCGCTTCATAATGATCGTATTCTTTAGCGTAATTTCCCAAAGGCACTATTGGCTGGTAATACACGCAAAAGCGATCCTGCTCCAGCGCTTCACTGATTTTTGGAACCCATTGAGACATTCTCCCGCTAACCTGTCGTTCATCCTGGTGCTGGCGAAAAAATAGTCGGTTGCGCCCGCTTTCCTTGGCGTTGGCACAGGACGAAGCAGCAGCAACCAACACATCAATTTCAGAGCCGGTCTCACGATCAATCACCTCAGCACCGATATTGGCGCCGATTTTCAACCGCCTCTCCTGCCAGGGAAAAGAAAATGATTTAATTTGCGCTAGTATTTCTTCGGCAATATCCCTCGCCTCCTCAGGAGGACAGTTGAGCAACAACACTGCAAACTCATCGTTGCCAATACGCGCGACAACGTGATCGGCACCTACTACCTGCTGAAGCAGCCTGCCACATTCGCGCAACAGGGTGTCGCCGGCGGTTCGTCCTCCCGTATCGTTGACCAGTGAAAAATTGTGTAAATCTATATATAGCAGCACATGGACCTGGTCGCTGGTATGCGTTGCCTCAATCGCCCTGACCAGTTGGTCTTCCAGGAAACGGCGGTTTGGTAGCTGAGTTACGGGATCATGATCTGCCTGCCAGGAGAGGCGGTTAGAGACGCGGCGGGATTCTTCGACTGTTCTAAACACCAGCACACAACCATTGATCTGATTGTGTCGATCTCTCAGTGGCGTTGCTATGCCCGTGATATGTGTTGGCTCCTTCCCCTCAACCAGCAGAAAGGTGCTTTCAGGGGTAGAGCATGGAGACCCGCGATTGAGCGCCTCCCGACAGGGATTGATGTCCCGACCTTCACTATCATTCATGTTAATAATAGTTTCGACGGGCATTTGCTGCCCCTGCCCGCTGCGCTTACCCAGCATCGCCAGTCCGACTGGATTAATTTGTTCGATCAATCCATTGCCATCCAGCAGGGCAATACCATCGGCAACCTGATTGTATACAGTCGCCAATAGCTCCCGTTGCCGCAGAATAGTATCCTCAGCCCCTGATTGCCCGGAAACATCCTCGCATAGCACGACAAAGAGATCTTGTCGGCTCACTGAAGGGAAAAGCGATATTTTAAAGGCCCGCGTTTCTCCACTCACGGTGGCAGCTTCGATCACCCCCTCAGAACTCTGTTTTATTTTGCTCGCTAACAGCGCCCGATAATCGTCTACATCATAGCTATCACTCAGCGTCGGGAACAATAAGCGTACTGGCGTATCGATCAGTTGCTGATACGAGTATCCGGTTTGAATTAACAGCCGTTCATTGACTTCCCGGATAATGCCCGACGTATCCACGCTGAGAACTGCCACCTCAGAGGATTCCAGGTAGACCGGAAAACGATTATTTTCGGCCTCTTTGTGGACATGCTTATCAGCAGATTTCGCCGTTGCGGCTACGTCACGCAACTGGACAGGATTAAAAGGTGCTTCAATGAATTCCAGTAGACAACCCTGCTGGCCCTCAACCGGCAGCGGCACCACGCTAATTCGGGTCAACGGCAACAGACGATCCCCACGAGTCATCGCAGCTTCGATAGCATCGAGGCGTTGCGGATCCATCTCCAGTGACCAGGTAACCGACTTACCAAGCTCAATCGCAGACTTGATAGCCCGCGCGTATTCATTACCTGTTATAGCCGGAGCGAGCACTTCAACATTCCTGCCCACAGCCTGAGTGCCGGCTATTCCCGTCCAGTCGGCCATCCAGTTATTCCAGATAACGACATCGCCCCGATGATCCAGGACGACACTCCCCTGAGTCTGGTTATTAATAACAGCTAGCACCAGATGATCTGAGTCGTGCGCCTGTGAACAGGCAGCTTTATCCGTTGACTCTAGCCTCAAATTTATCTACCTGATTATTAACATAGCCATCAGCACTACATGGTCACGCATTCTTCATTCGTCGGGCAGGCCTCTTACCAGGCCAGAATCAACCCTGTTCCAAAAGCTCTCGCAAATCAATAATGGCGGCATTGGCACTGCTAATATAAGAAACCATAGTTAATGAATGATTTGCCAGCACGCCAAAACCACTGCCATTAAGTATTATCGGACTCCATAGTGGTGATTGGGTCGCCTCCAGCCCACGAATAATTTGGCGCATGCTGATTCTGGCGTTTTTCTTTTCCAGCACCTCAGCAAAATCTATTTCCACCGCTTTCAAAAAATGAATAAGCGCCCACGTAGTACCGCGGGCTTCATAGAAAATGTCATCGAGTTCCAGCCAGGGTGTTTTCAGGTAGATTTCTGCAGGTGCGGGCGTCGCCTGCTCAGCGGCAGAGTCCCCAGCCAGATCGGTGTTAAGTCGCCGTTGACCAACACTTGCCCCCAGGCGCTGGGAGAGACTACCCAGTCGGGCTTCAACAGTGTTTAGCCAATAGCGCAAATTGTCCGCGCGCGCATAAAACTGCGCATTATATTCATCTGTATCGACTAAACGCTGCAAATAATTGTGGAGATGATCACGACCCGCACGGTATTCTTTCTCTGTAGCCGGCAGGATCCAGCTTTCATGGCTATAATTAAACTTGGGTTCCGCCCGCGCAAGATCCTCGTCTTCAGTAGATTGCGACTGCGAGCGGGCAAAAGCTTCACGCAGCGCTTTAGTCAGATCACGAATCTGAATAACAACGCCGTATTCCCAGCTTGGAATATTATCCAGCAGCAAGCCTGGTGGCATTATGTCGTTACTTAGATATCCGCCAGGTTTATCCAGCAAAACATCAACCACATGGATAAGTGTCGTTACCGTCGCCGTCCCAGCTGCGGAGTAAGTCGCTTGATCAAGGTCTTCAACAGCGGGTTCTCTGCTCCAGTACCAGCCGAGAATAACGCAGGGCAACGCGAGAATCAGCACCAACCTGACCACCGACTTCCCGACCCCGGCGGACTTTCTCTCTTCAGCGGGGCGATAACCAGTAGATTGGCGGCTACGCGCCGCACCAGTAATTCGATTTTTCCAGTCCTGAATAACCATCCATATCTCTTCTATAGGTTCTATAAATAAGTTAACTTAGCGTATCTACCCGGCGTTGCCGACAATCTGTTTTTTACTCTTCACGCTGACATAACTGTCATAACTAACATAACTGATAGGGCCGCCCAGCAGGCTGACGCCGGCACGCCAACAAAATCATTACCATCGATAACGCAAGAGCTTCATAATAGCTGAAAACTTTTCGATTATCTGCGGGTCTATTTCGATATCTGTGGGGTTTAAGTCACGGTTGAAAGAGAATTATATTTAATGATTGGCAAGCACCAACTAAAAATGAAGGGTTTTACCTCCCTTTTTGCGATTTACCTGGCGATAGCGATAGTGTTTTCCACGCCTGTTTTTTCCACGCCTGTTTATGCTGAAGGGCTGACACCTGGCAATAGCGCAGCTGGTAATGTTTTGTTAGATGCGCCCGCTCAATTCCTTCCGGTTGAACAAGCTTATCAGTTAATCCCCAGCATCGATGAGCGCAATCTGCTTGTCGACTGGTTTATTGCGCCCGGTTATTACCTCTATAAACACCGCTTTGCCATCAATTTATACAACCCGAAAAATTCAGACAAACCGTTAGCACTGGAGTATCAACCAGGAAAATCTATATACGACGAATACTACGACAAAGAGCTGGAAGTTTTTTATAACGCCACACAAATTAGCACCACACTCCCCACCAATATCTCCAGCTCGTTAATTACCCTGTCTATCACTTCCCAGGGCTGCGCTGATGCTGGGCTCTGCTACCCACCCCAGACTCAATACATCAGCGTAAACCTGGCTAAGGGGACAGCCGAATTGCTCGACGCCCCTCCAGCTTATGCTGCCGATAGCCATACCGAACCCGAGCTATCAGTGCCCACCTACAATTCAGCGCCCACCTACAACATAGGCGTTATGCTGATATTTGCCCTTGTCGGCGGCATGATTCTCAATCTGATGCCCTGTGTCTTTCCGATCCTGTCAATCAAGGTAATGGCGACAACTTCTGCTCACCTGGGCGATCACAACAAACACCTGCACAGTATTGCCTACGCCGCAGGAATCGTTCTGTCCTTTATAAGTATTGCCGCAGTGATGCTGATCCTGCGGGAAGCCGGGCAGTCCGTTGGCTGGGGTTTTCAATTGCAGTCCCCTACCTTTGTTGCTCTGTTGGCCTACCTGTTATTTGTCATCGCACAAAGTTTTTCCGGTCAACTCAATATCGGCGGTGGCTGGATGAATCTTGGTCAGAACCTGGCCACCGGCAACCGTATTACCAGCTCCTTTATGACTGGGGTACTCGCTACTGTTGTCGCCAGCCCCTGCACCGCACCCTTTATGGGTACCGCGCTGGGTGTTGCTTTGACACAACCGGCGGTCATTAGTCTGGCGATTTTTGCCGCATTAGGTCTGGGCATGGCATTGCCCTTTTTAGCGCTATCCTGGATTCCCGGACTGATGGAAAGACTGCCGGCTCCGGGACCCTGGATGAACACCTTTAGCCAGTTACTTGCGTTTCCGCTGTACGCCAGTGTGATCTGGTTACTATGGGTGCTAGGTCGTCAGACCAGTATTGACCACGCGATAGTTGTCAGCCTGGGCATACTTCTGCTGGCCATCGCTATCTGGCTCCACCGTCAAACTGACAATTTCATAGCCAAAGGCGCTATTATTTTCATCCTCGCTGGTGCGGTTAGCCTCTCGCTAATGCCAGGGCCGAGTGACGAGAAAGATATATGGCAGCCTTATAGTGCAGAGCGACTCGCCAGCCTGCGAGCAGCCGGACGCCCTGCATTTATCAACCTGACTGCCGACTGGTGTATTACCTGTCTGGCCAACGAGAAACTGGCACTCAGTTCCGCTGCCTTTAAAGCCGCACTGAAAGTTCATAACATCAGCTATTTAAAAGGTGACTGGACTAATAACAACCCCGAGATCACCCGTTTGCTCAACCAGCATGGCAGAAGTGGCGTACCTTTATATCTATATTTTGATGGCGCCGGAAATCCAGTCAGAATTTTGCCGCAGCTGCTAACCGAAAGTCGCGTACTTGCGGTATTTAATGGCGAATGAATACTACTAAGGCGCAAAGAAGATAAGATCGCACTAGTATAAAATGGCAAAATGCACTTAACATCAGCTAAAAAGCATGAAAACCAATTAAACATCCGGAAAATCACTTAAAACTGGACAAAATCGGATGCCTCATGCAAACTTTGCAAAATTCGCCCCATTGTCAGGCGCCATAGCAAAAAGCAGGGGAAAAATGGCTACCATCCTAGTGCTGCACGGACCCAACCTTAATTTACTCGGTACTCGGGAACCTGATGTCTACGGTACAAATAGCCTGGAAGATATCAACCAGCGACTCACGGAACTCACCCTTGCAGCAGGACACCATTTGTTGGCCCTGCAAAGCAACGCCGAATACGAACTGGTGGAGCGCATTCACGATGCCCGCCGCGAAGGAGTTAGCTTAATATTGTTTAATCCTGCGGCTTTTACCCATACTAGTATTGCCTTGCGCGACGCTCTGCTCGCTGTGGAAATACCCTTCATTGAGGTGCACCTTTCAAACGTGCACGGGCGCGAGACCTTCAGACAACATTCCTATTTCGCCGATATAGCCATTGGTACAATCAGTGGCTTTGGAGCCATGAGTTATGAGCTGGCTCTAAACGCAGCACTAGACCAACTAAGCACCGAAGAAAAATAAATTCCGCATCTTACTTTTAGGAAAACGTTCATGGACATACGCAAAGTAAAAAAGCTAATCGAACTACTGGAAGAATCAGATATCGACGAACTGGAAATTAAAGAAGGTGAAGAATCGGTTCGCATTAGCCGCAACAAAGCTCCAGTGCAAATAGTTCAGCCCTTTATGCCCAGTGCTCCGGCGGTTGCCATGGCTCTCCCGGCAAATGCTCCCGCCCCGGCAGCTGCTCCCCCCAGCGAAGCAGCGCAACCCGCAAAGCTGGATGGCCACGTGGTCAAATCACCGATGGTAGGCACTTTCTACCGTTCACCAACGCCTGGATCCACACCATTTGTAGAAGCCGGTCAATCGGTCAATGCAGGGGACGTGCTGTGTATTGTCGAAGCCATGAAAATGATGAATCAGATCGAAGCAGACAAATCCGGCACCATCGGCAAGGTTCTCGTCGACGATGGCGACCCCGTGGAATTCGATCAGCCCATGATAACTATTATTTAAGCCAAGGAGCCTCTGATCAAATTATGAACTCGTATCTTGTGTCCAAAATTAATCAGATGCTCCCTAAATAGGGAAGCAATAATTCATGCTGGATAAAGTATTAATTGCCAATCGCGGAGAGATCGCCCTGCGGATAATGCGTGCCTGCAAGGAACTGGGCATCAAAACTGTCGCCGTACATTCAAAAGTAGACGCTGATCTCAAACACGTACGCCTGGCTGATGAGACTGTTTGTATTGGCCCAAACTCGCCAACTGACAGCTACCTCAATATTCCGGCCATTATCAGCGCCATGGAAGTGACCGATTCGGTAGCGGTTCACCCCGGCTACGGTTTTCTCGCTGAAAATGCTGATTTCGCCGAACAGGTTGAGCGCAGTGGGTTTATTTTCATTGGTCCCAGCGCCAAGGTTATCCGCACCATGGGTGACAAAGTGGCTGCCATTGAAACCATGCGCCAGGCCGGCGTACCCACGGTGCCCGGATCCAACGGCGCACTTACCGACGATAACGAGCGAACGTTACAGATTGCCAGAGACATCGGCTACCCCGTTATTATCAAGGCCGCTTCAGGCGGCGGCGGACGGGGCATGCGCGTAGTACAAACCGAGGCCCACCTGATTAACGCCATTGCCGTCACTCGCGCAGAAGCGCAGGCGGCATTTGCCGATGGCACTGTATATATGGAGAAATACTTGCAAACCCCTCGCCACGTCGAGGTACAGGTACTCGCCGACGGCCTGGGTAATGCCATCCATTTAGGGGACCGGGATTGTTCGCTGCAACGCCGCCACCAGAAGGTGCTTGAAGAAGCACCAGCACCCGGTATTAGTGAACAGGTGCGGACAGAAGTACTGCAAGCCTGTGTACAGGCCTGCAAGGATATTGGTTACAGTGGCGCCGGCACTTTTGAATTTCTGTACGAGAATGATCGCTATTACTTTATCGAAATGAACACCCGTATACAGGTAGAACATCCGGTTACCGAAATGATCACCGGTGTCGATATTGTCAAAGAACAACTGCTTGTGGCCAGCGGGGAACCACTCAGCTTTACCCAGGATGAGATTATTTTTCGCGGCCACGCTTTCGAATGCCGTATTAACGCCGAAGATGCGCGTACTTTTATGCCCAGCCCTGGCAAGGTGACCACCTTCCATCCTCCCGGTGGCAATGGGGTGCGGGTTGATTCACATCTGTACTGTGGCTATACAGTCCCGCCTAATTATGACTCACTAATCGCCAAAGTCATCACTTACGGTAAGGATAGAGAAGCCGCGCTGACCAGAATGCGTAGCGCTCTCGATGAGCTATTTATCCTCGGTATACAGACCAATACTGACCTGCAACGCGACCTTGTTACGGATGCCGAATTCCAACGCGGCTGCGTAAACATCCATTATCTTGAGAAAAAACTGGGCCTGGAATAAGCAATGACATCGCCACAATCGCGATGAGCTGGCTGCAACTACACCTGGAAGCAAGCAGTGACAAAACGGAGTTACTGGAAAACCTCCTGCTCGACTGTGGAGCCGTTTCCGTAACCCTGACCGACAACGCAAATGAGCCAATACTTGAGCCCAACGTAGGTGAAACTCCTTTATGGGCCCAGGTCAGACTAAGCGGTTTATTCTCTGCTGATACCAATACCGATATTGTGCTCATCCGCCTGGCTGCCGCATTCGATCATTTGCCCAAATGGCACTGGGAAATAGTTGAAGACCAGCCCTGGGAAAGGCTGTGGATGGAGCACTACCATCCTATTCGCTGTGGAAAGCAACTGTGGATATGTCCCAGCTGGTGTAAGCCACCTGAGCCGGATGCAATAAACCTGATGCTCGATCCCGGCCTGGCCTTTGGCACGGGCAGTCACGCCACAACATTTCTGTGCCTGCAGTGGCTTGATGGTCTCGATATTAAAAATAAAACACTAATCGATTACGGTTGTGGGTCTGGCATCCTTGCCATCGCGGCTGTGCTACTGGGCGCGCGCAGGGTGGTTGCTATAGATAACGACCCACAAGCCCTGCTGGCAACGGCAGATAACGCCCTCCACAACGGTATTGGCAAAGATCAACTACTTATATGTTCACCCGAGCAACAGCCACCAGAACCCGCAGACTACCTGGTAGCAAATATCCTGGCGGCACCTTTGGTAAAACTGGCGGAACAAATCACACGATCGACCGCGACTGGCGGCCAGCTGTGTTTATCCGGTATTGTTACTTCGCAAACCAGCACCATTTGCAAAAGCTATGATAAACACTTTGAATTTGCGCCAGCCGTAAACCAGGATGAATGGGTGCGACTGGTTGCCATGAAAAAATAGCCCGGTAATGACACTGATAACACACCGTAAATTACAGGTATCCGGCTATGCCTGAAACAGGGACAACACGGTGCCCCCAGTGCAAAGTCGCTTTCCATGTCACTGGTGCTCAGCTCTGTGCAGCAAAGGGCACAGTTCGCTGCGGTATTTGTTTAACTCAGTTCGACGGTAATGAAAACACCTGCGCAGATCCCCAACTGGCCACTGATCACAACGACACTGAAAGTAATCAACAAAGCGAGCCGACCGCGACAACAGAACATATCGAAACGCCTTTGAATATTGCCAGCGAAGCAAGCGGCATTCAAAACATTGACGTAGGCAAGTTACCCAACCATCAACAGCTGGACGCGCTGTCTGAATCCTGGCGCAGCGAACAGCAATCTCCTGCAGAAAAATCAAAACCTGGAACAGGAGCATGGCGCGGCAAACAGTGGACAATGTTTTTGCTGTTATTGATAAGTATCGTAGTACTACTCATGCAGCTTCTTTACTTTAATTCCTCCAACCTAAGTTTAGATGAACGCTATCGCCCCGCACTTGAAGTGGTCTGTGGGTTGCTAGGCTGCCCGATTGCCGAACAAAGAGATATCCACTTAATCCAGAGCAATGCTCTGGTAGTGCAAAAACACCCCAACAGAAAAGATGCTCTGCAACTCGACATGGTACTCACTAACCGCGCCACCTTTGCGCAACCCTTTCCCGGACTGTTGTTGCAATTCGAAGGGCTTCAGGGTCAGATCACGGCACAGCGCAAATTCACGCCTGAGGAGTATCTTTTGGGTGCCCTGGCAAATATTTCCGTGATGGAGCCAGAACAGCCCTACCGCATAAAACTGGAGATTTTCAGCCCTGACTCAACTGCTATTTCGTACTCATTAACTGTGACTAATTAGTCAAAATAACCGCTTGAGCATCTTCCTCGTTATTCCGCGAGCGAGTATGATGACCGGCCGCGTGCGGGACATCACCACTAGTGGATTGAGAGGCCCACTTTGATTCAAATTGGCAATCATATGCTGAGCGGTTCCGCTGTGCTGGCGCCAATGGCTGGTATAAGTGACGCGCCTTTTCGTAAGATTTGTCGGCAGTATGGTGCTGCTGCAACCACTGCCGAAATGGTGACTGCGGATTACCAGCTATGGCAATCCAGCAAGTCCAGTGGTCGTTTACCCACTGAAGCCTGGCCAGAACCACGGATCGCACAGATCGCAGGCTCCGAAGCAAAACAGATGGCAGAGGCAGCCAGACGCTGCGCGGCGGCAGGAGCACAAATACTGGATATAAATATGGGCTGCCCCGCCAGGAAAGTTTTAAAAAAGGCAGCGGGCTCGGCTTTGTTAAAAAATGAGGCACTGGTTGCCAATATCCTCTCCGCCGTTGTCAAGGCAACACCCGTTCCCGTTACCGTAAAGATTCGCACTGGCTGGAATCGAGATAATCGCAACGCGTTAATGATTTCCACCATAGCGCAGGACGCAGGCATCCAGGCACTGGCTATTCATGGTCGGACCAGGGCCTGTTTATTTAATGGCCGCGCCGAATACGACACGATTGCCGAAGTGGTAGACAAAGTCGCAATACCCGTTTTTGCGAATGGTGACGTTGAATCCGCTGAACAGGCGCGCAAGGTATTAAAATATACTGCCGCTGCCGGTATTATGATCGGCCGCGGCGCCCAGGGCCAACCCTGGCTGTTCAGGCAGATCAACCACCTTCTGGATACCGGCCAATACTTGCCTGCCCCAGATCTTGCAGAAGTACGCAATTGTATATTCAGACATTTGACAGAAATCAGGGCACATTACCCCAAAGAACTGGCGGTAAAGCTGTCTCGAAAGCATGTCACCAGCTACTTGTCTCGGCTCGGCTACTCTCATCAGTTACGCCGGGAATTCAACTTGCTACAGCATACTGGCGAGCAAGACAGATTTATCACTACACACCTCACCCAAACTAAAAATAAAAATATGGAACACAGTACATGAACGCGGAAAGCACATTTATCTTTGCACAGGAACAGGATTCTAATCGCCCGGTAAAACATGATCATACGTCGTTACGCGACTGCGTAGAACGAGCCCTGACCGACTATTTTGCTGACCTGGACGGCCAACACTGTACCGACCTTTATCAGGTTGTTATGCAAGAGGTCGAAGCACCACTGCTTGTCGGAGTGATGAAATATACACGCGACAATCAAAGTAAGGCCGCCGCAATGCTCGGCCTCAACCGGGGTACTTTGCGTAAAAAGCTCAAAGAGTACGACCTTCTATAAACTGCCCGTCAGGGATG
>QNFP01000016.1 GCA_003645535.1 Gammaproteobacteria bacterium
ATCTCATTAGTCGAGTCTCCTGTAGCCACTCTGTCCGTCTCATAAGCGCCCCTCCTCGGGGTACTATGAGAACCGGACAGGTCATGTGCTACAAGACCGGACAGTTTATGTGTTACTAACAATTACATACTTTTAATTGCAAATAGTCCTATGGCAGGCATAATCCTTGCCAAGGACGAAGTCATATGCTGTCCAGACATTTACCCTGACCCACCTCCCGCCCAAATAAGGAAGCTGCGTAGCAAGACTGCTTTGAGTTGGTTGAGGTAAATACTGAAACCAAAGTCCGTCCTGATATCGTATCTATGAAGTTTTCAACATGAAAGCACCCAAACGCCTGCAACCACTGATTGATGACTGCCTGATCGATGAAGTCATCAGCCGGTTGATGAGCGGCAAAGAGGCCGATGTTTACATCGTGCGCTGTGGCACTGAAATTCGCTGCGCCAAAGTCTATAAAGAAGCAGCCAAACGCAGCTTCAAACAGGCAGCAAAATATCGGGAAGGCCGCAAAGTCCGCAATAGTCGTCGAGCCCGCGCCATGGAAAAAAACTCCAGATTTGGGCGCAAACAACAGGAAGAAGTTTGGCATAACGCCGAGGTGAATGCGCTCACCCGGCTTGCCAGTGCGGGAGTGCGAGTTCCCGCAACCTACGGCTGCCTTGACGGCGTTTTACTGATGGAATTGATCACTGATGAGGAAGGTCTGGTAGCGCCGCGCCTGAGCGATGTTGCCATGTCCGCCGAGCAAGCCCTGGAAGACCACGCGGTAGTCATGCACTACGTGATGCTCATGCTCTGTACCGGTTTGGTTCATGGCGATCTGTCGGAATTTAATATTCTCGTCGATGAATACGGCCCGGTGATTATCGATCTACCCCAGGCCGTGGATGCGGCAGCAAATAACAACGCCCGGTCAATGTTGGAGCGCGACGTTCATAATATAACGACCTACTACGCCCAGTATGCACCCGAGCTACTAGGTAGTCGGTACGCTGAGGAAATCTGGGCACTATATGAGAGTGGCGAATTGCACCCTGACATCCAGCTCAGCGGTAATTCTGAAGAAAACACCCATAGCGCCGACGTCGACGCCATTCTAACTGAAATCAAAGCGGTAATGGCCGAAGAGGAAAGTCGTCTGGAACGCCTTCGTGAAGCCAATGAACCAAATTAGCAACCCAAAAGGTTAATTCATCTTGCCTTCGGCCAACAAAAAATACCGACACATACTTACCTAAACCAACAACAAGAAGCTTTTTATGGCACTCAAAGCCACTATTTTTAGAGCCGTTATCCAGATCGCCGATATAGATCGCAGCTACTATCATGAACATACACTCACCCTCGCCAGGCACCCCTCTGAAACCGACGAGCGAATGATGATTCGTCTGCTGGCCTTCGCCCTGCATGCCAGTGACACTTTGCAATTCACCAAAGGCCTAAGCACCGATGATGAGCCTGAGCTTTGGCAGCTTAGCTACAGCGATGAAATTGAACTCTGGATCGACGTAGGCCAACCCGATGAAAAACGACTCCGCAAAGCCTGTAATAGAGCAAACCAGGTATTTTTGTACTGTTATGGTGGGCGCAGCGTGCCGCTATGGTGGCAGCAAAATGAAGCCAAACTAAAACGATTTAAAAATCTGAGCGTGATCGACCTGTCCGCAGAAGCAACAGATCAGCTGGCAAACTTCGCTCAAAAAAACATGCAGTTAGAATTTACCATACAGGACAACCATATATTTATCAGCCATGGGCAAAATAGCGTAGGAATTGAGTTAACTTTCCTGCAACAACCTGTGAAAAACTATTAGATCTAATCTGGGTCGGTGTTTCGCTCACGGTACGATTATCTCACGTATCCAACAATAGAAATAAAATGGCAGATGGAGCCGGATAGGACAAACAAGTGCCAAACACCGTGAGCGTGGCGAAGTTTACCCCGGCCATCTAGTACATAAAACACAATGCCAACAGTGTAGGTAATTCCACCCATCGTCAACCAAACCACAGCAGCCGCAGGGACGGCTGCCTGCAGCCCAGAATAATTCAGCGTGCAAATCCAGCCCATAACCAGATAAATCACCAACTGTAACCATTCAACACGCTTAGAAATAAATATATCAAGTAATAAACCAACAACGGCCAGTATCCATACCGCCATGAGCATGATCAGGCCACTATCCTCACGTAGCGAAACCAGCATGTAAGGCGTGTAAGTTCCTGCAATTAACAGATAGATAGAAACATGATCGAGTTTCTGAAATAGTTTTTTAAGTCTGGGCGGGTGAAAACTGTGGTACAGGGTAGACATGGTGTACAGCAGTATTAATGTCAGGCCGAAAACAGTAAAACTAACGATGAGCAGCGGATTCCGCTCCTGGATGCTGATCGTTAATAGTGCACCAAAGCCGACCAGAGCCAGAATGGCGCCAACCAGATGGGTAATACTGTTTAGTTTTTCGCCGTCGTACATTATGCGTCGGTCAAGATAAAAGAACGGACGGAATAATACGGAAGGATGAAGTCACAGGACCCACAGCTAAGCTGCCAGTAGCTGAAGGCAGTTCTCACATCGCTGCTAAATCTCGTACGCTCTGCCAAAAAACGTGGCCTCTCCATATCGCATTTTAGGCACCTTATATAACTTTCATATGGTCGATAATAAAAGACCTGTTTTATTTTGCTATCTTTTCCACAGCCTCCGCAGCTTCAGGTGTTAAGCCCTCGCCGCCGCCGGCAATAAATTCACCGATCTTTTTTTTCATCAGGGGCGACCAGAATTTATCCATATGTGCCGTTGCACTTGCAACTTTGGCCTGGGGAGTCGCCGCAGGTATATTGACGACAATTTGATTGGCCATTTTTACCAGATGTTCAACGCTATTTTCTGACACGGGTTGTCCAGCTCCTTTTATGCTATTAATTAATAATACGGCTAATTAACAATACGTTGCGCATGCGAATACACCATGTGCCGACCAGGGCGAGCAAAACCCACCAGGGTGAGATTGACCTGCACGGCAAGATCAACAGCAAGCTGTGTCGCTGCGGATACCGCAACCAGCATTTCAACGCCCATGACCGCGGCTTTTACAACCATTTCGTAACTGGCACGGCTAGAAATCAATATAAAGTGGTCACTCAATAAACCAGTATTCAACAGCTGATTTTGTTGTCTGCACAGAGCACCAAACAATTTATCCAGCGCATTGTGCCGGCCCACATCTTCGCGCACTAGTTTTATATTACCTGCGCGATCACATAGTGCTGCGCCATGTACAGCACCGGTTAACGATTGCAGGGGTTGATGCGCTTCGAGCTGAGCCACGGCGCGCTCAATCGCATAGTGCTGGAACTGATGATTCCCGGTCACCGGCTTTGGTTGGCGTATCGCCTGCTCCAGAGATTCAGCACCACAAAGGCCGCAGCCAGTGCGCCCGGTAAGATTGCGGCGGGCTTCTTTCAGCATAGCAAAACGTTCGCTGCTGATTTCCATAGCCACTTCGATGCCCTTGACCTCCGTGCTCCCAATATCCTTGCTTCCTACTACCGGATCACCTCCGCGTGAGGTAACCGACACATCGTACAGTTGGCTGGGGTTTTCAAGGATACCTTCGGTAAGGCTAAAGCCAAGGGCAAAATCCTCCACATGATCGGGCGTCGCCATCATCACGACATGGGAAATTCCGTTATAAACGAGAGCCACGGCGGTTTCGCAAATAATATTGTCGGTAACCTGTGTCGATTGCCCAGCACGCCAGTCACTAACTGAAAGCGCACGACTGACATCAGGACGCTGTTCTTCGCCCCCCAATTCAGCCGGCGTGACTGGTTTCTTCATCCCGGTGCCGCGCTTTGTTCAGCAGACCGATTTGCTGCTCATTGAACTTCTGTTGCCGGTTTTGCCATTCTGACGGCGCAGTCACCTTGCTGACCTGCACTGCGGTAACTTTGTATTCAGGGCAATTAGTGGCCCAGTCAGAATTATCCGTAGTGATAACATTGGCGCCCGAATACGGGAAATGAAAAGTAGTATAGACGACGCCAGGTTGTACCTTGTCACTGACCTTGACCCGCAACACTGTATCGCCAACCCGACTTTGAATCCCAGCCCAGTCGCCATCTTTAACGCCTCGTTCTTCAGCATCATGGGGATGAATTTCCAGGATGTCCTCGCTGTGCCAGCTGTTGTTGGCTGTGCGGCGGGTTTGCGCGCCGACATTGTACTGACTGAGAATTCGCCCGGTGGTCAGCAACAATGGGAATTTGCGGTTGGCGCGTTCATCCGTCGGCACAAATTCGGTGACTGCAAAAAAACCTTTACCGCGCACAAATTCTTCGACATGCATCGTAGGCGTACCTTCCGGCGCAGCCTCGTTGCAGGGCCATTGGATGCTGCCCAGCGCATCAAGCTTGTCATAGGTAACACCGTGAAAAGTGGGTGTCAGGCGGGCTATTTCGGCCATTATTTCGCGGGGGTGTTGATAGTCAATATCGACACCCAGGGCCTGCGCCAGACCTTGAGTCACTTCCCAGTCGGCCAGGCCCGCTTGCGGCGGCATAGCCTGACGCACCGGTGAAATACGCCGCTCGGCATTGATAAAGGTGCCGTCTTTCTCCAGGAAAGATGAGCCAGGCAGGAAAACGTGAGCATACTTCGCTGTTTCGTTGAGAAAAATATCTTGCACCACCAAACATTCCAGCGACGTGAGCGCAGCTTCAACATGATGAGTATTCGGGTCAGATTGGGCAATATCCTCACCCTGACAATACAGGCCCTTAAAATCGCCATCAATGGCTGCATCGAACATATTTGGAATACGCAACCCCGGTTCACTGTCGAGGGTGACCTTCCAGTCCTGCTCAAACAGCGCGCGAGTTTCACCGTCAGAAATATGTCGGTAACCGGGCAACTCATGGGGGAAAGAACCCATATCACAGGAGCCCTGTACGTTATTCTGCCCACGCATCGGGTTTACGCCCACTCCTTCACGACCGAGATTACCGGTGAGCATGGCCAGGTTGGCAATACCCATAACAGCAGTCGAGCCCTGGCTGTGTTCGGTGACGCCCAGACCGTAATAAATCGCGCCATTGCCGCCAGTAGCAAACAATCGTGCCGCCGCCCGCACATCGGCGGCAGCAACACCAGTAATACTCTCCATGGCTTCCGGTGCGTTTTTGTCCTCGGCAATAAATGCACGCCACTGCTGGTAAGCCGATCCTTCACAACGCTGCTCGATAAACGCCTTGTCTTCCAGACCTTCGCTGACAATCACATGGGCCAGAGCATTGATCATGGCAACATTAGTGCCCGGTCGCACCGGGAGATGATAGTCGGCTTTAATATGAGGGGAATTCACCAGCTCAATCTCACGCGGATCGACCACGATTAACCTGGCGCCTTCACGCAAACGTTTTTTTAGACGCGAGGCGAAAACCGGATGGGCATCAGTGGGATTGGAGCCCATAACCATTATTACGTCTGATTGCGCTACAGATGCAAAGGACTGCGTACCGGCAGATTCACCCAACGTGGTTTTCAACCCATAGCCGGTCGGCGAATGACAGACTCGCGCACAGGTATCGATGTTATTATTGCCGAAGCCCGCACGCACCAGCTTTTGAACCAGCCACACTTCTTCGTTAGTGCACCGCGAAGAACTGATCGCGCCGATACTATTGCTGCCGTGTTCCTTCTGGATATTGCGCAGTCGCTGCGCAGCAAAAGCAAAGGCCTCATCCCAACTCACTTCCTGCCACGGATCTTCGATGTTATCGCGAATCATCGGCGAGGTAATGCGATCCTCATGGGTAGCGTAACCAAAGGCAAAGCGACCTTTCACACAGGCGTGGCCTTCGTTAGCCTTGCCATCTTTCCAGGGCGTCATATTGACCACGGTATTGCCGCGCATTTCGGCTTTGAAGGCACAGCCAACACCGCAATAGGCACAGGTGGTAATCACACTATGTTCGGGCTGGCCGAGCTTGATGATGGTGTTTTCAGTTAATGTCGCGGTCGGACAGGCTGCCACGCAAGCGCCACATGAAACGCATTCTGACGCCATAAAATCTTCGTTCTGGCCAGGGCTAACCTTCGATGCAAAGCCACGGCCGTCAATAGTCAGAGCAAATGTACCCTGGGTTTCTTCGCAAGCACGCACACAGCGCGAACAAACAATGCATTTGGATGGATCAAAAGTAAAATAAGGATTGGACTGATCTTGCTCAGCATCCAGGTGGTTGTTACCTTCGTAGCCATAACGCACTTCACGTAAGCCCACCTCTCCGGCGGTATCCTGCAATTCACAGTTGCCGTTAGTGGGACAGATCAGGCAATCCAGCGGGTGATCAGAGATGTACAACTCCATCACATTGCGCCGCAGTACGGCGACCGTGTCGGTTTGCGTATTCACCACCATACCGTTTTCGGCTGGCGTGGTGCAGGAGGCGGGGTAGCCTTTGCGGCCCTCAATCTCAACCATACACATTCGGCAAGAGCCGAATACTTCGAGGCTATCAGTAGCACAAAGTCTGGGCACCTGAATGCCAACTTCGGCAGCTGCGCGCATCACCGAGGTGCCCTCAGGTACGGACACCGCAACACCATCGATATTCAGTGTGACGGTTTCAGTCGCAAGGCTCGGTGGAGTCCCGTAGTCTTTTTCAGGTTCGTAAAATTCGAGCATATCTGCTTCCTCTCTCGACTTTTATTCAGCGACTATTGCTTCAGTAATTCCAGTCGTCGCTGTATTTAGCCACCAAAATCTTCAGGAAAGTGCTGTACAGCACTGCGCACTGGAAAAGGCGTCAAGCCACCCATTGCGCACAATGAGCCGTACTCCATCGTTGCACACAGGTCTTCCAGCAAGATTAGATTGTCATCGCGATGTTCGCCGGCACGAATCTTGTCAATGACTTCAACACCTCGGGTCGAGCCAACTCGGCAGGGCGTGCACTTGCCACAGGACTCCACCACACAGAACTCCATCGCAAAGCGAGCCTGCTCGAGCATATCGACGCTGTCATCAAACACGACTACACCGCCATGACCGAGCATGGCTCTGGCCGCCGCAAACGCTTCGTAGTCGAGGGGAATGTCCCACTGAGATGCTGGCAGGTAAGCACCCAGAGGGCCGCCCACCTGCACTGCCTTCATGGCTCGCCCACTGGCGGTACCGCCACCAAAGTCTTCCAGCAGCGTACGCAAGGTCGTACCAAATGCCAGCTCAACAATACCCCCGTATTTAATATTGCCCGCCAGTTGCATGGGTAAAGTGCCCAGGGAACGGCCTGTACCTAACTCTTTATAAAAATCGGCACCTTTTTCAAATATTGCCGAGACGGTCGCCAGCGTGAGCACATTATTGATCACCGTCGGCCTGCCAAATAATCCGACGATCGCGGGCAGTGGCGGCTTAACTCTCACCAGCCCTCGCTTGCCTTCAAGACTGTCCAGCAGAGAGGTTTCCTCCCCGCAGATATAGGCACCTGCGCCAAGACGCACCTCCAGATCAAAGTGCTTACCGCTACCCATAATATTACTGCCGAGATAATCCGCATCGTAGGCCCTGGCCAGCGCTGCGTTTAGTACTTCGTGGGCCTGCGGATATTCTGAGCGCAAATAGATATAACCCTGAGTGGCTTCCACGCCTAGCCCAGCAATAGTCATACCCTCTATTAACTGGAAGGGGTCGGCTTCCATTAATAGTCGGTCAGCAAAGGTGCCGGAATCGCCTTCGTCAGCATTACAGACAATATATTTTTGTTCATTGGGTGTATCAAGGACAGTCTGCCACTTGATGCCGGCAGGAAAAGCCGCACCGCCGCGTCCGCGCAAACCGGATGCCTTGACTTCATCGACTATGGCCTGAGGCTCCATAGCCAGCGCGCGAGTCAGGCCAGCATAGCCACCGTTAGCTGTGTAATGGTCAATCGAGAGCGGATCGGTAATGCCAGCGCGAGCAAAGTTCACTCGTTGCTGGTTTTTTAAATAGGCGATTTCTTCCGTTAACCCTAATGCCAATTCAGCTTCATTACCCTTGTAAAAGCCTGCATCGAATAAACCGGGGACATCACCGACGTTGACTGGGCCGTAAGCCATTCGCCCCGCTTCGGTCTCCACTTCGACTAGCGGTTCCAGCCAAAACAGGCCCCGGGAGCCATTGCGCACCACCTGTATACCGATATCACGCTGCGCCGCTTCAGCGCTAATGACTTCAGCGACCGCATCTGCGCCCAGTGCACAGGCCGTAGTATCGCGAGGCACATAAATAGTAATCATCAACTGCCCCCCAATTCTGCCAGCAGTTCATCAAAGCGCTCTGGCGTGACGCGGGCATAAACGTCATCACCCACCCGCACTGAAGGCCCACAGGCGCAATTACCCAGACAATAGACCGGTTCAACGGTGACGTTACCATCGGCCGTAGATTCCCCTGTCTGAACATCGAGACTAAGCTGCACATGGGCCTCAAGCGCCCTCGCTCCTACCGCCTGACAAGCTTCCGCTCGGCAAATCTGCACAACATGTTTACCCATCGGCTTGCTATAGAAATGAGGATAAAAACTGATCACACCATGCACTTCAGCACGAGAAAGATTCAGACCCACAGCAATGACCGGAACACAATCAGCCGGGATATAACCGATGGTATGCTGAATTTCGTGAAGAATGGGCAACAATGCGCCAGGCATATCCTTCTTTGCCGCAACAATTTCGTGAACGGCAGTTTCGTGAACGCTTGTGTTCATTGGTTCACCTTAAACAACAAAGTCGGTGACAACCCATGTAAATATATGGCAGATAATGAATATCTGGATGCTGGGGGAGTATTTATTTCGGCCAATCATCACCCGTTCAGGCTGAACAATAAGGTCGCACATCATAATACAATTTAGTGTCAATTTCTGCTCTCACGTCGCCCAAACATAGTGTCCTTGCGAGGTCTATAGTTATTCACGCAGCCGCCTAGTATGGGTCAAAATACCACCCACACGACCCCAGTAACAGGGGGCAGCTATTAATGTAGTTCATCAACAGTTGACCAAAGCAACACTAAGTGACCTGGATATATCGACAGAAAGCATCCTGGAGGTGAGTCGTGGGTATCTATTGGTCTGTTTGTAGAATTCCAAATAAAGCCGGCAAGTAAATATTTGTGGGTACGCTTAAACTACCCTCATCGCTGGTTATGACTTTATTGAAAACCTGTAGCACGATCTCCTTTTTTTCTTTCGGGTACTTTCTATCGACATTTCTAATACGCTATGCTGCCATTAACAACGGGCAGAAAAAGCTCACAACTAGCATCAAGGCAAAGCTTTTTGAACCAATTATTAATCAGAAAATATCATCGTTGGCTTGGTCTTGTCGCTACAATCCAGTTGTTTATCTGGACCTGCTCCGGCTTATTTTTTGCCCTGATACCCATTGATGATATCCGCGGCTCTCCTCTGGTTGAACAACCCGCCACTTATCGACTGGGCCATGTGAAGTTGGTTTCACCCAGTTCTCTGGTAGGACAATACAAAGAACTCTCGACGGTGCGTGTGGATCAGATTCAGATCAGGCAACGCTTGAATACGCCCGTATATATCACTCAGATCGAAGATGCCTGGTTGGTCTTTAATGCCGAAACAGCAGAGCAACTGGCACCACTGACAGAGACAGAAGCAAAAGCAATTGCGTCTAACAACACCAGCTTGCCGATTCGATCTGCAGCTTTGGTAGCAACAGTTGCGCGCGGTAGCGAATACCGCAAAGGCGAATTACCCGCATGGAAAATCGAACTAGAAGGCTCCGATCACGCTAGTCTGTGGATCGGCGCTAACACCGGCCAGTTAACAGCAATACGTACAACGAAGTGGCGAATTTACGATTTTCTCTGGAGCCTTCACATCATGGATTATCTCGACAGAGATAATTTTAATTCCTGGCTACTGAGAGCTTTCGCCCTGCTTGGTGTGATCACCGTACTCTCTGGTATTATCTTATTTATTTTATCGGCAAGATGGAGAAAAAAGCTGTCATCAACCCGCTAATCACTCATCAAACTGAGCTATAACAGCCGTAGCGATGGCACCCAATCTGCCGCCTTATTTAACGTTTTATAAATATCTCATCAAGTTGAAACCACTCTCGCGTTTGTCCCGGTTGTTGACTCACCTGGACCATTTTGGCGGCTACCTGTTGGCCGGTGACAGGACGAAAGCGGCGCAGACCAGGCAAACTACAGAGCGAGGGCAACACCCAACTGCCCAGCTTTTCGCCAATACGAAAATCCTTTCGCGAACCAAGCAATAGTGAGGGTTGAAAGATGCTAATCCGTTTAAAGGGCAAGGTCTTAATTTTTTGTTCCAGTTCGCCCTTCATTTTCAAATACGGATTCCTGCTATTAACATCGGCACCACTGGATGACACCAACAGGTAATGATTCACTCCCATGTCGGCGGCCAATTGTGCAGCTTTATACTGGTAGTCAAGATCGACCCTACGCTGAGCCGCATGAGACCCAGCCTGTTTGCGGGTAGTGCCTAAGCAGGAAAACAAAAAATCAGCCCGGAACAATGTAGCGCATTCCTCCAGCTGATCGAAATTTACAACGTTATTGTCGATTTTTGTGCTGGGGTGCTCGATCGGACGACGAGTAATTGCAATGACTTTACTGATATTGTCAGTAGCTACTAGTTGCTCTGTTAAGGGACCTCCAACCAGGCCGGTCGCACCGATAACAATGGCTATTGTGCCCATATAAATTCTTTTTGCAGCAGAGACAGAAATCGGAATTAAAACTGCTATTTCGATCCAGAAAACCTATAACACAGCACCACAACTGGAGCGAGGCAGTGGTTTACTTATGTGAGGCAGTGATTTACTTATGTATAGACTCTACCGGACTAGCTGAATCCGGTACAAACGCTAATGCAGCGGAGTTAATGCAGTATCGCAATCCGGTGGGTGCAGGGCCGTCGTCAAATACGTGGCCTAAATGTTCGCCGCACTTTGACAACACCTCGGTACGATTCATGCCCCAGGCCCATTCTTTTTTCAGGACAATATTATCTTTGTTAAACATCTCCCAGAAACTTGGCCAGCCCGTACCGGACTTGTACTTCTGGGAGGAATGAAATACCGGCAACCGACAGCCTGCGGTGACATATACGCCCTTTTGTTTATTATTCAGCAGCTCTCCTGTAAAGGGACGCTCTGTCCCCTGTCGCCATAAGACATCATACTGTTGCGGCGTGAGCAATTGTTTCCACGTGGCTTTAGGAATAGTGTTGAGCTGCTCACCCCGCTGTATCCTCGCCTGCGCCTCTGGCACAGTTAGCCTGTCTTCCGCTGAGGCAGGTATAGTCACTGTCATCGCCAGGCCAATAAGCAGACCAGCAACCATAACAGGAAAAAGAGAACGCACGCATTGTGATGTTTTTTCCATAGTGGTATCTAAGCATTTCAAACCGATAATTGTAAGAGTTAAGTCGGCAACAATAAGTTCAATGGCGCCTGGATCTTTCTCGCCTCATAAGAAAACAGGATTCAGACGGGACTTGAATAGATTTTGCCGTTATATTAAATACCATAATTTTAATTAAACCGGAGACACATCATGTCTAATAAAGTCTGGATCGAAGTTGCAATGAACGGCGCGTGGACCCGCGCACTGCAACCCAATATGCCAGTCACCGCCGAGGAGATAAGCCAGGAGGGCATCGATTGTGTCAATGCAGGGGCGGCGATTATTCATGCCCATAGTCTTGATCCCGATACCGGCAAGCAAAATGGTGATGCGGACATTTGCCATGCCTTTATCAATGGTATCAAAAGCAAAGTCGATGCGATTGTTTACCCGTCCTCTCTCGACATACCAATGTCTGACGACCCGGAAGTCCGCAATGCCACCTCCAACGAATTGTGCCGACGAGACGCGCTGGAATGGGGCATTCTCGACCCCGGCTCCTGTAACTTCTCCACCAGAGAAAGCGCAGCCAATATATTTGGCGATGAAGGGGATATCTATGCCAACAGTCCAGGCATCTTAAAAGCCAGCGCAAAACTCGCTGCCAAACATGGCTGGCGGCCTGCCTATGCCTGTTACGAGCCAGGATTCATTCGCGAAGGTGCGCTGCTTCATCGAACCACTGCCAATATGAAAATGCCGGTTTACCGCTTTATGTTATCGGACGGCTTTACCTTTTGTTTTCCACCCAGAGACTGGGCCATTGAAGCGCTGGCTAAATTGATGGAAGAAGAAGCCCCCGGCGCGCCCTGGATGGTCGCGGGTCTGGACATCAACACTATTCCGCTGATTCCAAAAATTGTTGAGTTAGGTGGTCATGTGCGAGTAGGTCTGGAAGACGCGCCATTTCAAAGCCCGAAAACCAATGTGCAATGGGTGGAAGAAGCGGCCAAAGCGATTCGTGATGCCGGTGGGGAGCCGGCTACCGCCGCTGACGTTAGACAGAGCCTTATTTAGAGGCTCTGTCCAACCAAGCTAGTAAGTAGTAAAACAGACGCAGCAGGGGCGGCTAATCTGCCCGAAATCAGTCGTCGCTAAACACACCCATTAAATGCAATAAACTGGTGAACAGATTGTATATGGACACGTAGAGAGTGATCGTCGCCATGATGTAGTTGGTCTCGCCACCATTTACCAGGGCACTGGTTTGATACAGGATCAGCCCGGCCATCAAGACCACAAACATGGCGGACACAACCAGCGACAGCCCCTGCATTTCAAAGAAGTAAGCACCGATACCGGCGAGAAAGGCGACAATGATGCCCGCCATCAAAAAACCACCCATGAAGCTAAAGTCTTTCCGAGACGTCAAAGCGTAAGCTGACAGCCCGACAAAAGTGATCGCTGTCGCCCCCATGGCGTTCATAACCAGCTCCGCACCATTGGGCATCTTTAGATACATACTAATAATGGGTCCAAGGGTAAAGCCCATAAAACCCGTGAGCGCAAATACAAAGACCAGACCCAGACCGCTATTGCGGAATTTAGTGGTTAAAAACAGTAGGCCAAAGTAACCAACCATGGTGATCAAAAACCCGGGGTGGGGCAGATCAAACATCATCGAAGCCCCAGCGGCGAGGGCGCTAAAGGCCAACGTCAGCGACAATAATATATAGGTATTGCGTATCAGTTTGTTGCTGGCAAATAACGAAGTCTGCCTGGTAATCCCAGCAGGATTAGTAGGTGTATTCATAGGGGAAATCTCCTTTCAGTAAATACGTATTTACGCGACCACAGCGGTAACCTGAACCGTTCTTTCAAACAGCCAGACTCAATGCCCGCCTTTATAGCACATATAGCAAATTTTTTAGTGTGCAACTTGCTGGTCATCCATCAATGCCTCTACAAATGGCTCAACAAAATGGCACAACAAATAACCTGACTAAAATCGGCGATGATCCAGTGCCGGCATAGCCTCACGTAAAGTGCTAATGCGCTGACGATCAATTGCAGCAATCACATAACCTTCCTCATCATTCATTTCTGCAAGTACCTCTCCCCACGGATCGATAATCGCAGAGCCTCCCCAGGTGGGCTTGCTGGGATGATCCCGATTGCAGAGATTGGCACCCATCACGTAACAAAGGTTTTCTACTGCTCGAGCCTGTAGTAACAAACGCCAGTGGGCCTCACCGGTGGCAGCCGTGAAGGCAGAGGGAACCACCAGAATTTCTGCTCCCTGCGCAACGAGCAGACGATAGAATTCTGGAAAACGCAGATCGTAGCATACGCTCAGGCCGAGCATACCCGCGCTGGTCAATGCCGTTATTGCCCGATCGCCAGGCTGATAGCTATCGGACTCACAATAGCTTTTCCCCGTCGACTGCACTCGCACATCAAATAAATGAACCTTTTCGTAGCGGGCGGACTCCTGTCCTCGGGGATCATAGAGCAGGGACGTTGCATAGGGTTTGCTGTCGTCACCGTTTTTAAACAAGGGCAATGTACCGGCCACCAGCCATATCCCATATTTTTTTGCCTGCGCGGCAAAAAATGATCTGGCCAGACCCGTCTGCTTACGCTCCTGACTGGCTACCGCCAACAAGTCCTTTTCGTTGTAATACACAAAATTTTCTGGAAGTACGATGAGTTTAGCGCCCTCAGCAGCAGCTAAATCGATTTGGCGTTCTGCTGCAGCCAGGTTTTTCAGGGCCGAGCCAGTGGCTTTCAGTTGTACGACAGCGGCCCTGGTTTCTTTTTGCCTGGTCGTTTTAGTCTTCCGTTTTATCACTGAAAATTCGATCCACTTTCACTTCTGGATCACTCCAGGGACCACGTACGATGTAACTGAGGCTTGATACATTGTCTACAGTTTTTTCAAATACTTTGCTGGTAAGGTAAACACCAGCGGCGGCCGGCAAACCACCCACCAGAGCAACTATCCAGGGTAAGTTAGTCGCCACCGGTAAAGTCGCTACCAAATGCGCATCGATGGTTTCATTAAGCATATCGGCCTGCCCCTTCAGCCGCAATTTACCAGCAGATAAATCCACTTCAATCGGCGCGTCAAAAGCCATGATGCCCTGTTTAAATTTCAGACCACCGGTAAGACTATCGTAACGGATATCCGCGGAAAAAAGATCGGAAAAATCCAGGCGCAATCGACGCAACCAGGTATCAAAATTAATCAGGCTAATCACCTTTATAAAGGCATTAGTCGTCGCACCCGGCGCCTGGAAAAAACTGCCATCCTTAAAATTTAGTATCGCCTGTCCCGACAAAGTGTTTATTGACAGATCCCACGGTTTATCCTGCCAGGAGAACTCCACCATGGACACTGCTTTTTTACTGTTTAACAACATTGGCATTTGCCAGGCTTTAAGCACTGCACCAAGATCGTAGGTTTCTAATGCGCCCACAAAACTGCTGCTGTGCTGCCCATTTATATTACGCCAGGTAAGTGTCGCTGGCCCTCCATCAGGCAGGCCCTTGATTTCCATACCAGTAATTTCACCATGAAGATTAGTTAACTCCACACCATCCACTAAAGGCTGCATCAGAAAACCAACGCTGCCGAGCTGTTTATCTCCAATACGCAGGCCCTCCGTTGAAAAATCAACGTGGGGAAACGCAGTCAGATCCAGTTGATCAACAAAACTTTCGTCGTTACTGAAATCCGGTTGTGGCAGGACAACATAATTCAGACGCACCTTTATAGGATCGTCTTCATCGACTGGCATATTTATTTTTCCTGACAGTGATTCGCTATCTACAGAAACATCCATGCCTTCGTCATCGTAACGACCCGTAACGTGCGCATCATCCACAGTAAAACCGTGATAGCTAAGCTCACCTATATTTACTGCGAACTGGAGTTCCAGTTTTGCCATCACCAACTCGTTAGATGACAGGGAAGACTGGTAAACCGCAAGCCATTCATCTAAAGCGATGGCCGGCGTTCTGCCAACAATAGTCAGCCCCGCTGCCCCTGGCGGGCCGGGCAAGTTACCCCCCAGTGTGATTTGCCCGCGGGTAAGTTGACTATTTTCCAGCTCAAACTCAGCGGCCACACGTTCGCCAAGCTGCACCTCCACAAATAGCTTATCAGCGAAGTTAATTCGTGTTTCTAGAGGCAGTATCTGTTCTCTCGCCTTATCTAAAGGCTGTGGAAGCTCCACGTTGATGCCCTTTAAAGTGGAGGTGAATAACAGATGCGGATTGCCACCTTCAGCCGGGATGCTGAATTCCGCCTGAAAATCACTGTTGCCGGTGACGCGCTGCCCGAGAAGAGGGATCCCCTGGGGAAGGGATTCCATATTGATAGACCCTTCAGCCTCTATACGGGTTTCCCCGCGATTTGTGGCCATAGTCGCGCTCATTTCCTGCCCCAAAAAACGGCCTTGCATCCCTGGTGAATAAAGCCCTTTCTCGTCTCTATAGGCTACCAGGCCCTGTAATTGATAAAACTCCAGATCAGTAGTGCGGTGCTTCATTTGACCATTTTTGGTGTTGACGTCGACATGATAATGCGCCCTTGCAGCCTCTCCGCCCAGGGGAATGGCAAGATCAAGTTTCACCTCTGCCTCTCCCTGTAATTGCCAGTCATGCAACATTGCAACACGCTCTTTCAGTGGTGAAGCAAGTAAAGTGGCAGCGCCTTCGCTGAGCGACGTGGTGACATCACCTATTACTGAAAGTAGCTGCCCCGACTCAGCAGGTTTAGTTTTCACTACGACCTTTTCAAGATGCGTCCTGCCCATTTTTGCAGGGCCAAAAACACCATTTAACGCCTTATCATTCACCGTAATATAACCGGACAGATCGGTCAGCTCTGGCCAACCAGGATCGTAATCAAGACTTCCATGCTCTGCCCGCAAATACAACTGAATACTTCGCTGCGTGAAATCCTTACCCGTAAGCGGCCCCCGCCAGATAAAGCCTCCTTCAACTATATCCATATCGCCAATGGCCCTGTCTAACCAGTCAAGTAAAGGGGCAGATAGAATTGTTGGTATATATTGTGTGCTGTAGCGAGAGTGGCTATTGCGCAGCCCCACCAGTAAGTACATCTCTGGTAGGCGGCTGTTATCAAGGGGTAAATCCAGTGACAGATAGACACCAAATTGTCCTTCCTCACCATCTATACGAATAGGACCGCCAGCTATACTGAGGGCCGCTTTCTCCCGTTGCCAGTGGATATTTATCCGGCCCCGACCGCTACTGTGTTCCATAAAGTTCTCATAGACGCCAGGGTAGTGCATGGCAAAGCCATCGGGACTATCCAGATCAAAAAAACCTGTTGAACCCTGCCATTCGAAATAACCATTCAAGCCCCGTGCAGCCGGTGCTCGGTGCCAGGAATCAACTTCGAGGTGATCTACATAGGTACGCAAGCTTAGCAACGGAAAAGGCTCAGCCAAATCAAGCATCATGTGCAAGTTGTGCAGATTACCCCTGGGATCAAGGGCTGCCAACACCTGCCTGGTGGTGCCGGTTGCCAGACCCGCTTCCGACATGAATTTTTCCAGGGTAGCGAGGTTCAAATGATTCACAGCCAGCGAAAACTCATTCCAGTTGACGCCCGCCCCCTGATGGAAGGATATATTAAGTGGCTTTATATCGACGTCGCCCCAGTCAAAATCCAGGTTCTGCACACGCAAACCCCGGCTTTCTCCCGGGCTCACCCAGCCCGTCAGTTGCGCTCTCAGATTGCTTAACGGCGGCAAATCCGTGAACCGGTCAAGCGGTATCTGGTCCCCCCGCAACTGGCCCACCAGCTCTAAATGACCACCGTCTTTAATGGTAAACCAAATTTCGGCAGCCAGTTCCAACTCAACATCGCCACTACGCTCGACCAGCCTGGGAAACCATTGGGCGACAATGGCGCTAAAAGGGCCATTAAAATTAATATGGTCTATTTGCAGGTAACCTTTGCCAGCAAAGTCCCTGAAATTTCCGACACCGCCTCTACCCTCGATTACCAGTTGCGCGGACAACGAATGCTCACTGGCCGCAAGATTCGCTGTCAGGCGATGAAAGTCGCCATCGCTTTCAAGTTTAATGTGGTCAAGATTAACTACAGCCTGGGCCCCCGAATAAAAATGTAGCCCGACCGCTAACTTATCAACACCGATATGCTTGCTTAACAGCAAATGATCCAGCAATTGACCGAGATATTTATCATCACCAGCCGCTCTGAGCAGTGGCAATCCTTCTACCACCCAGTGACCATCCGCATCCTCTATGAGTGTTAGCTGGCTTTCATCCACAGTGAAACTACGCCAGATCAAGTCTCCAGCAACGATACTACGGGGCAGATCAAGTTGAGCGTTGATCTGCTCGATACAAACAGCCCCAGCAGCGTCTTTGCTAGCAGCATCGCCCGCTTTTTTACCGACACACAAACCCTCTACAACCAGGCGAGGCGCCAGGCGTGTCCACGTACCTCTGATATGTTGCGTACTAAGTTCAAGGTCGAGCTGCTGCGAGAAAAATCGGTTTATTTCGGGCTGATACCGATCCAGATAAGGCAGGGCCTGTCTGCCAATAACAACAATGATGGCATAGCAAACCAGAACAAAGACCAACGCACCCGCTACGTAACGGGTAATAGAGTTCACCCCTTTACGGATATCCAATACTGCCGACTCCTATAGGGATCTATACCGGGATAATGTCATACTGTTCCGGTGGGTACGTTGATTCAACCCGAAACTCAATGAGCCGCTCAATATGATTTTCAAGGGACTGCACATGTTGTGCATCGTCATCCAGCAATCGGTCAACGACCAACGGTGAGGCAATAACCAGTACTTTATTACTCTCAAAAGACTTGGCCATGCCTAAAATCTCGCGCATGATATCGTAGGAAATTGTTTCAGCTGACTTCAAATAACCTCGACCATCACATGACTCACAGGGCTCACATAATACTTGCTGAAGGTTTTCACTGGTTCGTTTGCGGGTCATTTCAACCAGACCAAGTTCAGAGACGCCAGAAATATTCATTTTCACCCGGTCCTGCTCCAGCGATTTCTCCAGACGCCGCAATACCTGGCGCTGATGCTCCGGATCCTGCATATCGATAAAGTCCAGGATAATGATGCCACCGAGATTGCGCAGGCGCAGTTGCCTGGCAATGCTACCGGCTGCTTCCAGATTGGTTTTGAATATCGTTTCTTCCAGATTGTGGCGGCCGACAAAACCACCGGTATTTACATCGATGGTGTTCATCGCCTCAGTCTGGTCAAATATCAGGTAGCCACCAGATTTTAGATACACTTTGCGTTCCATCGCCTTGTTAATTTCATCTTCAATGCCGTAGAGATAAAAAAGTGGTCTCGGCCCCTCATAATATTCAATATTCTGAAGTAAATCCGGGCAAAACTTTTCAGCAAATTCACACATTTGCCTGAATACGTTGCGCGAATCAATCTGCAGTTTCTCCACCTCTTCCATTGCTACATCACGTACTGTTCGTAATGACAGAGGCAGATCCTGATAAATCATGGTGGGAGGTAAAGTGTTTTGCATTTGCTCCTTAACCAGACCCCACAAACGATGCAGATACTCTACATCAATACGCAACTCTTCCTCGCTGGCGCCTTCGGCGACAGTACGGATGATATAACCACCACCCTCCTCACTCATACCGCCAGATGCAATTGCCAACTCTAATTGCTCACGCAGGCGCTCCCGTTCCTCTTCATCTTCAATCCGCTGCGAGATCCCTATATGATCCACAGCTGGCATATAAACCAAATACCTGGACGACACCGACAACTGAGCAGTAAGCCGTGCACCCTTAGTGCCGATCGGCTCCTTAAGCACCTGCACAATGACCTGTTGGCCGTCTCGCAGCAATTGGCGGATATCAGGTTTGGTCCCATTACCATTACCATTACCATTACCATTACCATTACCAGAACTATTGCTGTTTGGCTGGCGGCCCACCACATCATTGACATGCATAAAGCCTGCCTTCTCCAGGCCAATATCGACAAAAGCCGCCTGCAGACCTGGCATCACCCGTACCACCTTACCCTGATAGATATTGCCAACCAGACTGCGTTTGTTAGCTCTCTCTATGGCCACCTCCAGGAGCACTCCGTTCTCTATGCGAGCAACGCGGGTCTCTGTCGGGGCAACATTAATCAGTAGTTCTGCCTTCATTCGTTAATCCAGGTTGGACTCAAGGTTTATTCCAGTAAGTAATGTCATATCTCGATAATAACTCCACCGTTTCGACAAGAGGCAAGCCAACCACGCCAGAATAACTACCCTGTATCGATTTGACAAAAACTGCTCCAAGTCCCTGGATAGCGTAAGCGCCCGCTTTGTCATGGGGCTCGCCACTTTCCCAATAACGTTCACACTGTACCGGGCTGAGCTCCTTAAAACTCACCCATGTTTCACTCAGTAACGACTGCAGGCCTTCACTGCCACACACAGCCACCGCTGATAATACCTGGTGGCGACGTCCTGATAGCGCTAACAAGGTGTCAACAGCATCCGCCTTATTGCGGGGTTTGGTGAAAATACGTTCGGACAATACCACCGTCGTATCAGCACCGAGTACCGGCAGCAATACCGCATCCCGGTCGCGCACCTGTGATTGTAATAGATTCCACACGTGGCGCGCCTTGTTACCGGCCATTCTAAGTACATAGTCTTGCGGGTGCTCCTGCGGGTGGCGTGACTCGTCGATGGCTGCCGGGAGCTGGATAAAACACATGCCAATTTGTTTTAGCAGATCTACCCTGCGGGGCGATGCCGAAGCCAGTATAAAATCGCTCACCAACTACTACTCAACTTTATTGAGCATCACAAACATGCGACCTGCTCACCACTGCTCACCATGTATTTTTTGTAAAGTAGCAAACAATATTGGCCAAAGCAGAGCACTGCTCAGCACAGAATAAAACAGCGGCAGGACTATATCGATATCCTCTACCAACAATTTCACACTCAGCAACACCACGTTGTAAGCCAGCACTACCACCGCGACAATTAAACATTGGTGAAGTATTTTAAAATGGCGCACGCGGTGCTGCTGAGTGATCACCAGATAGGCGGCTACTGACATCGCCAGGGCGTGCTGGCCCAGTATCTCACCGAAAAGAAAATCGATCATCAGCCCTGCTAACCACGCAAATATTATCCCCAGCCGCTGCGGCTCGCGAAGCAACCAATAAATCACCAGTAGCAATACAAAAGGCGGGCGCCAAAATGCCAGCTCGCTACGCACAGGAATAATCCACATCAGTATCGCCAAACACAGGCCAATCAACAAACCAGGCCATGGCAGGTGATTAGTGTCCACTCAAAGCCTCTCCGGGATCCAGCTCAATTACGCCGGAAAACACCAGTAATAAATGGCGGCTTCGATCAACTTTTGCCGCCGGCTCTATAATAACTTCAACAAAATTCTTGCCCGCATCTTGCTTTAACTCGGTGACCGTACCCACAGGATAACCTTCCGGGAAACGACCACCGAGTCCAGAACTGACCAGGTTGTCACCGACGACTATATCCTGAGTTGGCGAGATATGGCGCAGTGTGATCTGATGATAATTACCTATTCCCTCGGCTATCGCACGCAATCCGTTTCTGGCCACTTTTACCGGCAGGGCATGGCGACTATCGGTAATAAGCAGGACTCTGCTATGACTATCAAATACCTCAATGACCTGTCCCATCAAGCCATAACTGTCAATGACAGGCTGCCCGATGAAGACCTGATCATCAACCCCGCGATTAATGGAAATTAGATGGCTCAAAGGGTCTGGTGATACGCCGATTAACTGGGTAACCAGCACGTTATCCGACAGCAACTCGGTGGCGTTGAGCAGATTGCGCAAGCGCAGGTTTTCCGCCGTCAGTTCGGCCATCCGCTGTAATTGCCCCTGGTAGACCAATACTTCCGTGGCTAACCTTTCTTTTTCAGCCGCCAGTTCACTGCGGCCGGTCAGGGAATCATCGCTCCATTCCTTGAACCTGACCGGAATATCAGTGACCCAGTAAAAAGGCCAGCTAGCATTTTCCAGCCAGTTATGCGCCGGTTTAAGCCACGAAGTAAACGAATCGAGGATGATTAACAACAGGGCGAAAATTGCCAGTACCAGCATTCGCCTCGGAGATGAGCTTTGCGAAAAAAGCTTCTTGATCGCCAAACCCCTTTTGTTTTACCCAATGATCAAGATTCAGGCGAATGATCAGGATGCGAGGATATCGAGATCCTTTTTATCCATCATTTGTAATGCCTTACCACCACCTCTTGCAACACAGGTCAACGCATCTTCCGCCACAATAACCGGCAAACCGGTCTCATGGGTGAGCAGCAAATCAAGATCCCTGAGCAGTGCACCACCACCAGTAATCACAATACCAGTTTCGGCAATATCCGATGCCAGTTCTGGTGGCGACTGCTCAAGCACCCTTTTAACCGCCTGCACAATAGCCGCCAGGGGCTCCTGTATGGATTCCAGAATTTCATCGCTGTTTAAAGTAAAGCTCTTAGGTACACCTTCGGCAAGATTGCGACCTCGCACGTCGATCTCCATGACCTCTTTACCTGGATAAGCACTGCCTATCTCCATTTTTATACGCTCTGCAGTAGATTCGCCAATCACCGAACCATAGCGACGACGGACATAGTTGGTGATCGCCTCATCAAAACGGTCGCCACCCATTCTGATCGAATCGGAAAACACCACACCATTGAGGGACAAAATAGCAATCTCAGTGGTTCCGCCACCGATATCTACCACCATTGATCCGCAGGCTTCTTCCACTGGCAAACCCGCACCGATCGCCGCAGCCATGGGTTCTTCAATCAAATAAACAACGCGTGCACCAGCACCTTCAGTGGACTCGCGAATGGCACGCTTTTCCACTTCCGTAGCCAGGCAAGGCACACAGACCAGCACTCTTGGGCTCGGGGGAATAAGACTATGAGAGTGCACTTTCTGAATAAAATGCTGCAACATTTTTTCAGTGACCTGAAAATCCGCAATCACACCATCTTTCAGCGGCCGAATCGCACTAATATTGCCAGGCGTTCGCCCCAACATGCGCTTCGCTTCGGCACCGACAGCCACCACGGTTTTCTGGCCGTGATGATGACGTATAGCCACGACCGAAGGCTCATTGAGTACAATGCCTTTGTCGTGTACATAAATAAGAGTATTCGCCGTCCCCAGGTCGATGGACAGGTCATTAGAGAACATCCCACGTAGGCGCTTCAACATACTTACTTAACTTTTCCTTTATAGATGCCCCGACCCGGAGCCCCCACCTGTTATTTTTGAGCTCGGACTCTAGCAACGGCAGGTGTTTAGGGCAAGGTTCAAATATGATACCTTACGCCGCCTTCACAGACTTTGAAATAGAGCCCACTATACCATGACCATAGACCGAGCTGATATTGAAAAACTGGGCGAATTAGCACGAATTGCCATCACCGAAGCAAATATCGAAGCGACCACGCGTAGCATCAATGAGGTACTGGCACTGGTCGATCAACTACAGTCAGCAAACACGGATCAGGTCAGCCCTCTGGCAAACCCGCTTGATGCCACACAGCGGTTGCGCCACGATCGAATCTCCGAAAGCAACCACCGTGAAGATTTCCAGCCCCTCGCTCCGGCCACGGAAAATGGCCTTTACCTGGTCCCTAAAGTTATTGAATGATTGTTGATTCAGCTATTGAGTCAGGGCCTGAACACACAATGATTGACGACCTTAATCGTCCAGTACTACCCGGGATATACCATGCACAATAAAACCCTCGCCGAATTAAAAATCGGCCTGGCTAAGCGCGAATTTTCCAGTGTCGAGTTAACTCGACACTTTCTGGATCGCATCAAATCACTCGATGAAAACTACAACAGTTTTATCAGTGTCACTGAAGATTCCGCCCTGGCAAGCGCCCGGCAAGCCGATACCAACCTGAGCACGGGTGAAGCCTCGGCGCTCTGCGGCCTGCCCATCGCCCACAAAGATATCTTTTGCACCAATGGCGTTCGTACCAGTTGCGGATCACGAATGCTGGATAATTTTGTACCGCCTTACAATGCCAGGATCGTAGACAATTTTGCCGCAGCGGGCGCAGTGGTGCTGGGTAAAACCAATATGGACGAGTTCGCCATGGGCTCTTCCAACGAGACCAGTTACTACGGCCCGGTAAAAAACCCCTGGCATACCGACTGCGTACCCGGTGGTTCTTCCGGTGGTTCTGCGGCAGTCATTGCTGCGCGCCTTGCTCCAGCGGCCACCGCCACCGACACCGGCGGATCGATTCGACAGCCCGCAGCATTGTGTGGCATTACCGGCCTGAAGCCCACTTACGGACGTGTCTCCCGCTGGGGCATGATCGCCTTTGCCTCCAGTCTGGACCAGGGTGGTCCCATGGCCCACAGCGCCGAAGATGCGGCCATGCTGCTCAATATTATGGCCGGCTTTGACGCGCGCGATTCCACTTCGGCTGAACGGAAAGTACCCGACTACACAGCGACACTGAATCAGGATATTGCCGGGCTGACCGTTGGCATTCCCAGCGAATATTTCGACGAGGGCCTGAATCCAGCCACCGAGCAGGCAGTCCGGGAAGCCCTGGCAGAACTGGAAAAGCAAGGGGCGACACTCAAGGACATCAGCCTGCCTCACTCCCATCTATCGGTACCGGCTTACTATGTGATCGCCCCCGCCGAGGCTTCCGCTAATCTGTCCCGCTTCGACGGCGCTCGCTATGGCTACCGCTGTAAAGATCCGGTAGATCTACACGATATGTATATGCGCAGTCGCGCTGAGGGCTTTGGTGATGAGGTCAAACGCCGCATTTTGGTCGGTGCTTACTGCCTATCTGCCGGCTACTACGACGCCTATTATAATAAGGCTATGCAAGTGCGACGCTTGATCAAAAATGATTTCGAAAGCGCTTTTAACGAAGTCGATATCATTGCCGGCCCTACCTGCCCCAACCCAGCTTTTGAATTTGGCGCCAAGGGTGATAACCCCGTAGCCATGTATCTGGAAGATATTTATACCATCGCCGCCAACCTGGCAGGCCTACCGGCGATGTCCCTGCCCTGTGGGTTTGTCGATGAAAAACCTGTCGGCCTGCAACTGATTGGCCAGTATTTTGAAGAGGCGCGTATGCTTAATATCGCCCATCGCTATCAGCTCGCCACAGACTGGCATCAGCAGAGTCCCGCGGGTATCCAGCTATGAGCCAGGTAAAAAGCGCCATAAGCCATCAGGACAAGGACAAGGGGAGTCGACTATGACCTGGGAAACCGTTATCGGCCTCGAAGTTCACACTCAGCTGGCCACCCACACCAAAATATTCTCCGGTGCCAGCACCGAATTCGGTGCCGAGCCGAACACTCAGGCCTGCGCCATCGACCTGGCCATGCCCGGCACCTTACCGGTGCTCAATGAAGAAGCCCTACGCATGGCGGTGATGTTTGGGCTGGCCGTTGATGCGGATATCGGCAAAATTTCTGCTTTTGAGCGGAAAAACTATTTTTATCCAGACTTGCCCAAGGGTTACCAGACCACTCAGCTGGAGAAACCCATTGTTCTGGGCGGCCACCTCGATATCGAACTGGCCGATGGCACCACCAAAACCATTCGCATTCACCACGCCCATCTCGAAGAAGACGCCGGCAAATCCCTCCATGAAGATTTCCATGGCATGTCGGGCATCGATCTCAATCGCGCTGGAACACCGCTGATCGAGATTGTCTCAGAACCAGATATGAGCAATTCGGATGAGGCCGTGGCCTTTGCCAAAAAGCTCCATGCCATCGTCACCTCGCTGGAGATCTGCGACGGCATTATGGCCCATGGCTCCATGCGCTTTGATGTCAATGTATCGGTACGCCACAAAGGCGATGAGCTGGGTATCCGCACCGAAACCAAAAACCTCAATTCATTCAGGTTTATGGAAAAAGCCATTAAAAAGGAAGTCGAGCGCCAAATCGACCTGATCGAGGACGGCGGCACAGTACTTCAGGAAACCCGGCTGTACGACGGCGATACCGATACAGCCCGTTCCATGCGCAGCAAGGAAGAAGCCAATGATTACCGCTATTTCCCCTGCCCTGATCTACTACCTATTGAAATAGACCAGGCCTATATCGATGCGGTAAAAGCATCCTTGCCAGAATTACCCGATGCCCGTCACCAGCGCTTTATGGAGCAATACCAGTTATCCAGCTACGATGCCGGCGTGCTTGGTGATGATGCTGCTACCGCGCATTATTTTGAAACCACAACGGAGCAGTGCGGCGATGCAAAACTGGCCGCCAACTGGGTGAGCGGGGAACTGGCCGCCAAACTTAATAGCGAAGATATGGCCATTCAACAAAGTCCGGTCAGTGCCGAACAGCTCGCCGCCCTGATCAAACGCATTAGTGACAAAACCGTGTCGAACAAAATGGCCCGGGAGGTCTTTGAGGTCATGTGGCAGGGCGAGGGTGATCCAGACAGCATTATTGAAGCGCGCGGCCTCAAACAAGTATCAGACAGCGGCGCTATCGAAGCGATGGTCGATGAAGTGATCGAAAATAGCTCCAAACAAATCGATAATTATCTCAATGCCGATGAAGCCAAACGACCGAAAATGCTTGGCTACTTTGTCGGGCAGATCATGAAAGCTTCGAAAGGTCAGGCCAATCCTCAGCAGGTCAATGAGATTCTACTCAACAAGCTTAATGCATTATTGTAGTGCCGCCCGGAGCAACTACGACAAAGATCACTGGAGTGAGATAAATGGCCTTACGCAAAGACAAACAAAAAGTCCTCGGCGAAGTATTTGATGATGACCGAATCCGTACTTTTCTAAATTTCGAACCGCCGGAAGGGGTCGATGCAGACTTCCATGTGCTAGAAAAAGCCTATCGGGGCATGCGGGCCGAAAACTTCGCGACTTTCCTGGATTTTTTTAGTGCTGCTGGCCGCGATCTCAACGCCCGTAATCCTCACGAGCAAACCCTTCTGGATATCATCTCAGGCCATGAGCGTGCACAAGATTACATAGAGGTTCTGGAAAAACAGCTGGCGACGTAACATCCATCACTACACCCGCAAACCATAAACCAGCATGAATATTCAATACACCATCAATGAACCGGTAAGCCCATCGCAATTTATGGCTTTGTTGCATCAGTCCACTTTGGCCGAACGCAGACCCATAGAAGACCCGCAATGTATTACTGGCATGATTAACAACAGCAACCTTGTCATCGCCGCCTGGCACGATGCCCAGCTAGTCGGCATTGCCCGCTCCGTGACGGACTTCCATTACGCCTGTTATCTATCTGACCTGGCCGTTGACACCCACTATCAGCGTTGCGGCATTGGCAAGCAATTGCAGATCCGAACCCAACAGGCCCTCGGCCCGAAATGCAAACTAATACTGATCGCCGCGCCCGCCGCCCATGCCTACTATGAGCATATCGGTTTTACTCAAAACAATCGTTGCTGGGTGCTTGAACCCGAACAACAAATTACCTGAGTGCCATTACAGCAACCAACAGACTGATCTCAATATCGGTCTTAGCCTGCCAGAAGAAAAAACCTACTGCTAAACTGGTCCAGCTAGTAAACTAATCGACCAAAAAATAACCTACACCCAATGCGCTACCAGCGCGGCGGCCTAAGTGACCAGGTAATGAACTGTCCCGATTTTTCCCATAAAATTTGACGAGGAACCAACATGTCCGACACTGTCAGCTACTCCACACAAGGCAACATTGGCCTGATTAAAGTCAACAATCCACCAGTCAACGCCCTGTGCCAATCCGTGCGCGCCGGACTAAAAGAGTCGGTAGAAAGCTTACTGGGGGATGATAGCGTTGAGGCCATCGTACTGATTTGCGAAGGCCGTACCTTTATCGCCGGGGCAGATATCACCGAATTCGCCAAAGGCATGGGCGAACCGGGGTTGGTGCCGGTTATCGACACCATGGAAACGGCGGCCAAACCCATTGTCGCAGCGATTCACGGCACCGCCTTGGGTGGCGGGCTTGAAGTTGCCCTCGGCTGTCATTATCGCATTGCACTGCCCACAGCCCTGGTCGGGCTGCCCGAGGTAAACCTGGGTCTGCTACCCGGTGCGGGGGGCACACAGCGTTTGCCTCGCCTGGTCGGCGCCGAAGCGGCATTAGAGCTGGTTGTCGGCGGCGGTCATGTCCCTGCAGCACGAGCTAAAGCACTGGGCATCATTGATGACATAGTTGAAGGTGATCTATTAGAAGCTGGCATCGCCTATGCTAAAAAACTGATCGCCGATGGCAAAGGTCCGCGCGCCATTCGAGACATCACGCCAGAAAGCGTCGACCCAGCAATATTTGATAAATACGAACAGAGCATCGCCCGCAAGCAGCGAGGCTTTTTAGCGCCCTTCCATATCATCAAATGCCTTCGCGCCGCCTTTGAATTGCCATTCGATGAAGGCATGGCCCGAGAGCAGGAGCTGTTCAATGAGTTGATGGCCTCGTCCGAATCAAAATCCCAGCAACATATCTTTTTCGCCGAGCGGGAGGTGGCCAAAGTCCCTGGCCTGCCCAAAGACACCGTAAAACGCGATATTAAAACAGCCGCCATCATTGGCGCAGGCACCATGGGTGGCGGTATCGCCATGAACTTTGCCAATGCGGGTATTCCCGTGAAACTACTGGAACTCAAGCAGGAATTTCTCGATAAAGGTCTCGCCACTATTCGTGGCAATTATGAAAACACCGCTAAAAAGGGCCGTATCACGCAGGATGATGTCGAAACCCGCATGGCGCTAATCGATCCCACCACCTCCTATGACGACATCAAAGATGTCGATATTGTTATTGAGGCTGTCTTTGAAAACATGGATGTGAAAAAAGAAGTATTTAAAACCCTTGATGCCACCTGTAAACAGGGTGCCATTCTGGCTACCAACACTTCGACACTCAATGTCGATGAAATAGCCAGTGTTACCGAGCGGCCTCAGGATGTTATCGGCATGCACTTCTTCAGCCCAGCTAACGTCATGCGCCTGCTGGAAAACGTGCGTGGCGAAAAGACCGCCGATGATGTTATTGCCACGGTGATGACTCTATCAAAACGTATCGGAAAAATTGGTGCTTTAGTGGGCGTCTGCGATGGCTTTGTCGGCAACCGCATGCTCCATGCCCGCACCCGCGAATCCGCCTTCCTGGTGGAAGAAGGTGCCAGCCCCGAACAAATCGACAAAGTGCTGTTCGATTACGGTTTCCCCATGGGGCCTTTTACCATGGCGGATATGGCCGGGCTGGACGTGGGCTATAAAGTCCGGGAAGAACGACGCAAGGCCGGTAAAACCGAAAAACGCGACACCGTGTGGATAGACAAAATCGTTGAACTGGGTCGTCATGGACAAAAAACTAATGCTGGCATATATAAGTACGAAGATGGCCGCACGCCTATTCCCGATCCAGTGGTTAAGGAGCTGATCGCTCAGTGCGCTAAAGATGCGGGTATCGAGCAACGTCAAATCAGCGATCGGGAAATCCTTGAACGCTGCCTGTACCCTATGATTAACGAAGGCGCGCTGATTCTAGAAGAAGGCATCGCCGCCCGTCCGCTGGATATCGATATTATCTGGATTAACGGTTATGGCTTCCCCGCCTACAAAGGCGGTCCTATGTTCTGGGCAGACCAAATCGGTTTGAAAAATATTTATGACGCCTATAAGAAATATGCTCAACAGTTTGGCGAGCATTACTGGCAGCCCGCGCCATTACTGGAGAAGCTGGTTAAAGAAGGCAAAGGTTTTTATGACCTGTAAAGTCATTACCAGCAAGCAGAGCCTGTACCCTGTCCGCCTCGACAGGGTACAGGCTTAGATATAAATGCTAAACAAACTCCCACTCCTATACAGCTTCCGCCGCTGTCCCTACGCTATGCGCGCCAGAATGGCGCTGTACGTTGCCAAGGTACAGGTTGAGCTTATCGAGGTCGCTTTAAAAGAAAAGCCTGCTGATATGCTGGCCCTTTCGCCCAAAGGCACGGTACCAGTACTACAGCTTGAAGAAGGTCAGGTAATTGATGAAAGCCTGGCGATTATGGACTGGGCGCTGGGTCAAAATGACCCGGATAACTGGCTACCAGATGCCACCTCAAACGGTGCACAAAAACTCTGCAATGATCTGATTGCCGAAAACGACAGCACTTTTAAGAATGCTCTGGATCGCTACAAGTACCCCCAGCGCTATCCTGAAGAAGACTGCTCGAACGCAAGAGATGATGGCATCGAATTTTTAAGTAAGCTCAACACGCTACTTACTAAACAGCCTTATTTACTCGGCAAAACCATCACCTATGCCGATATTGCGACTTTCCCTTTTATCCGCCAATTTGCCAATACAGATTTAGACTGGTTTCAAAGGAATTCTTCTCTACAGCCTTTGCAGATATGGCTGGATAATTGGGTAAACAGCCTGCTGTTCGAATCTATAATGGAAAAGCATCGCACGCGGCTACTTGATTAACAACAAAGCCAGGGAATAAAACTTTGGCGGAATAATTATGCCTGTCTTACTATGCTCAACCAGACCTGTAAAGCTGTCTGATAAATGAGGGTTGGGAAAACAGGTTCACAAGAATAAGGGCGCAAGACTAACCTACTGACTAACTGTCAAGTTCACTTGATAAACATCTCAAAATTTAGTGGTCTTTGATAATTAACCTTTGTCCCTATATAAACGACAATTATCGATGCGTCTGTCCAGCTCATTCTGCATTCTTGTATACCTTGCATCTTCAGTCGTACCGTATTGACGTTTGAATGTGGCTTCTTGCAAACCTTCAGGCAAGCTGCTTAGTTTTGGCATGTAATCGTCTTCATTAGTGATCCGTGCCATATGTACCTGTAGTGAATGGGCAGATGTTTCCGAAGCAACCGCCATGGTGCCAAATTCAACCCCTGCCTGGTCAGCGGCCAGATCAGCAAAGCTAAAGCCACTGCCACCTTTTGAATCCGACACTTCTTTAAACAAACCAGTGGCCTGGGCCAGGCCATCACCTGCTGCTGCAGCGATGAAAGCGGAGATACTAAAATGCTGCGCCAAATCCACTCGCTTACGCAAAGTGAATTTTGGTCCATTTTTTAATAAAACAGCTTGTTCTACTGCCGGTTTTCCGAGAATACCGTCGATATTCCTTCCACCAAGATGCATTGCCAGCACAAACAACAGCGCCTTGTTTTCATCGATAGCACTGGCCTGATCAGATAGAGAGGAGCGTTTTAGGGCAAACTGAAACATTTCCTGCAGTAACCTGGAAAGACTAGCCTGTCTTCCATGTTGGTCATTCGTGCCGTTTTGCTTACTCAAGTCATTTATACTTTCCACTAGATGACGCCGGTAGAGTTGAATTCTGCTTCTTTCGGCGTCACTTACCAACAACGTCAGCCCGCGATCTTTAAGCTGCTCAATAGCTTCCCAATCGGCCGTGTAGGTGAGAACTAATTGTTCAGGCGTGATTTGAATATTTTGCACAGCGTTTATTAACTGTTGGTATTCTTCAAATTGACTAAGATACTGTTGTGAAAAATCCCAGACTGGTTGGACGGCCCAACCCGGAATACTCAATGAGCCAAACCTCACCTGCTCTATCGCCAACAAATTTTGTGGCACGTCGATTAAACTTAGGGAACCTCTGATCAACCAGTCTATTTATGGATTCACAAAGTAATCCCACGTTTGTGCCATTAAATAGCTAATTCTTTGCCCGTTTTATATCTGTTATCCGTCTTTTTGCGGATAACAGACGTACCTTCCCTATGTCAGCAAATATTTCTTAGCCGCCATAAGGTTCGTAAACCCTGCCAATAAGTGCAATCGATTCGTGTTTTTCGAGAGTCCTCGATAACGGACTTTGTCGTAACCGAATACTCTTTTAATATAACGAAAAGGGTGTTCAACCTTGGCGCGTATTTGAGCCTTCTTAAACTCGGCTTTTGCAGCGTCGCTATTCTTCGCCAGCAATCGGCGGGTCCCGGGACGCAGCGCAATAAACCAATCGACCTGACGATGCTCGTGTTCTTCACGCTTTTCAATACCTCGATAGCCCGCATCGCCCCAGACGCATTCTTCCTCCCCATGCACCAGTTTATCCGCTTGGGTTATATCGTGGACATTGGCTGAAGTCGTCGCCATGCTGTGAATCAATCCCAGTGTATCGTCAACACCGATATGTATTTTCATACCAAAATGCCAGCTATTACCCTTCTTGGTCTGATGCATTTCCGGGTCTCGCTGGCGGGCTTTATTCTTCG
>QNFP01000017.1 GCA_003645535.1 Gammaproteobacteria bacterium
AAATACCGAGACTTTAAATACCGAGACTTTAGTACCGAGACTTTAGAGTACCGAGACTTTGGACGCGATAAAACTCTGCACAGCTGACAGGTCATTGGGCAGCACGTCAAAGCGCTCATCCCTGTCAAACAAATCCGCCATATGCTGTGGAAGCTCTGGAGTATGGGGATAACCTGCTTTGCGGACTGCATCGGGAAACTTGGCCGGGTGGGCGGTGGCCAGACAAATCATCGGTTGTTCCGCACTAACTCGACATTGTCGCCCCGCGTGCAAGCCAATAGCCGAATGGGGATCAAGCAAATAATCACTACTGGTATATTCGTCGTGAATAGCAGCCACCGTCTGTTCGTCATCGACCCGACAACTGGCAAACAAGCCTCGGACGCGTCGTAGCGCGGCCTCATCAAGCTCAAACTTGCCAGTACTGGCAAAACGATCCATTAACTGCTGAATCGCGTTGCCCTGTTGATCGTAAAGATCAAAAAGCAGGCGTTCAAAATTGCTCGACACCATAATATCCATGCTCGGCGACAAACTGTGCACAAGGGCTTGTTTACTGTGATCATTACCGCTGATACACCGATGTAAAATATCATTGGCATTGGTAGCTATCACCAGACGGTCAATGGGCAGGCCCATCTTTTGCGCAAGGTAACCAGCAAATATATCTCCAAAGTTGCCGGTAGGCACCGAAAAAGAAACTCGCCTGCGTGGACCACCCACAGACAATGCTGCCCAGAAATAATAAACAATCTGCGCCATGATACGCGCCCAGTTTATTGAGTTAACCGCAACCAGACGACGCCCCTGTGGCAAAAATGCCTGATCACCAAAACTTGATTTGACCATATTCTGACAATCATCAAAGTTGCCTTCGACCGCAATATTATGGATATTGCTATCAACGACCGTGGTCATCTGTCTACGCTGAACTTCAGATACCCGTTGATGGGGATGCAGAATAAAAATATCAATATTACTGCAACGACGACAACCTTCAATCGCTGCCGAACCGGTATCGCCAGAAGTGGCCCCCATAATGACAACTTTTTGCTGGCGCTGCTCGAGAAGATAATCGAGCAAGTGACCGAGAAACTGCAAAGCGAAATCCTTAAAAGCCAGTGTCGGCCCATGAAACAACTCTAACACCCACTCGTTGGTTCCGGTCTGCACTAAAGGAGCAATGGCCCGGTGTCGAAAACTACTGTAGGCATCTGCAATTATCTGACGTAATTTCACCTCGGGAATATCATCGGCGACAAAAGGCGCCATAACCCGAAACGACAGCTCTTCATAGGAGAGACCGCGCCAGGAAGCAATCTCGTCAATGCTAAACTGGGGTATGTGTTCGGGTACGAACAAGCCACCATCCGGGGCCAGCCCGGTGAGCACCACATCGGCAAATGACTGTGGAGCGCAAGCTCCTCGGGTACTAATATATTTCACGAGTGTTTGTTATTACTCCATTTATGTTTTAGCTGAGAAGAAAATTTGATGCCTTCTTTTATTTTGAGGAGCACCAGATATTGTCAGGGACACCAGACTACAGGCTGGATTAAAGCCAACCAGGATCACACTAAACTTCACCTTAGATGTCAGGTATCCAACGCCTCTACACGGATATGGACAAGTGGCCCTTTTACCGTATCGAGTCGCTCTATATCCGCAATGGCCCCACGTAAATTCTTTTCGCTGGTCTGGTTGGTCAACATAATTAGTGGCACATGTTCCTCACCCACATCGGGTGGTTTCTGAATAATTGCCTCGATGCTGATGGCGTGATTGCTCATGATCTGCGCTATCACCAGCAACACCCCTGGCTGATCAAGTACCGAAGCACGCAGATAACAGGCAGTTTCGGCCTCATTGATATCGAGGATTGGCAGATCAGCGACTACATCATCTACGAATCCGTAGTGGGGTATAGCGCGCTCCGCTCCCACCCCCAGGCTCCTGGACACATCTATAATGTCGGCAACCACCGCCGAAGCTGTCGGCCCAGCTCCCGCACCGGCGCCATAGTACAAGGTTGAACCTACCGCATCGCCCTTCACCATCACCGCATTCATAACACCATCGACCTGGGCAATGAGACAGTTCTCCGGCACCAGGGTTGGATGCACGCGCAGCTCTACGCCAGCTTCCCGCCGCCGGGCAATACCTAAATGTTTAATGCGGTAACCTAACTCTTCCGCATAAACCACATCGACAGGCTCAATACCTGTAATCCCCTCGGTATAAACTGCATCGAAGCGCATCGGCATACCAAAAGCCAGGGCGGCAAGTATTACCAGTTTGTGAGCAGCGTCAATTCCTTCGACATCAAAAGCGGGGTCGGCTTCTGCATAACCAAGCGCCTGGGCCTCAGCCAGCACCTCAGCAAAATCGCGACCCTTGTCACGCATTTCTGTAAGAATAAAATTACCAGTGCCGTTGATGATGCCCGCTAACCATTCAATTTTGTTAGCGGCCAGACCTTCCCGCAAGTTCTTGATTATTGGAATGCCACCGGCTACAGCGGCCTCATATGCCACCTGGACCCCCTGCTTTCGAGCTGCGGCAAATATTTCGTTACCATACTCAGCTATCAGAGCCTTATTAGCGGTCACCACATGCTTACCATTAGCAATGGCCGTAAGCACCAGGTTTTTGGCAACATCGATGCCACCGATCAACTCGACAACGATATCTACATCACTGTTGGCAACTGCAAATATGTCTCTTACTACTGCAGTATCACTCAGGTCGCATACAGGGTTATCTCGCCGCGCGCCTACCAGTGTCACCTCTATTTCCCGGTTGGCGTGGGCATTGATAATTTCACAATTACTGGACAACAAATTAAACGTGCCTGCACCCACAGTGCCAAGCCCGCATATGCCTATTTTTACAGCCTTCAATTGCTCCTCACAGGGATAAAATAAAAGTCGGCCACCTTATAAGGTGGCGGTGCTGTCTGTCAATTCGACTCGACACTAGCACCTTGAGCATTGGCAGCCTGATCAACACCCAAAACACGCGCCAATTCCGCAGCGGGTCGATAACCAGGCAACATTGTGCCATCTGCAAGCACAATAGCCGGCGTACCGTTAACACCCATCTGCTGGCCCAGACGATATTGGGCTGCCACCGGATTATCGGCACATTGATTAGATTCTACCGTGCCACCATTTTTGAGTTCGGTGAGTGTTGCCCCGGGCGTTTCTGAGCACCAGGCTGAAACAATTTTCTCATAGGAAGGCGAACCGATCCCCGCTCGCGGAAAGGCCAGGTAGCGAACTTCAATGCCTCTCTTATTCAGATCCGGGACTTCTCGATGAAGTTTCCGACAATAACCACAGTCCACATCGGTAAAGACATTAATAACGCTTTTAGTTGGCCCATCGGGCGAAAAAACGATCATATCTTCAACATCCAGTCCCGCAAGCAATTCCCGGCGCTGACCAACCATCGCCTGTTCGCGGAGATTTACAAATCGGCTCGGCTTGACCTGGTACAAATCACCATCAAAGAAATACTCTCCATTACCCGTCACATAAAGCACGGGGCCCCCGATCACCTGCACCTGATAAATCCCGTCAATGGGGCTTTGCGTAACACCCCCATAATCGAGGTCAGGACGCGCTGTTTTTAATTTGGCAACAATCGCCGCACCGGTTTTTGCATCTACATTCTGTGCCGGCTCAGACTTACCGTGAACGATTGTGCTCAAACTGGCCAAAACCACTACTACCGCAATAAATTTACTAAACATTTTTATGTCTTTTTCCCGAAAATTATCAGTTTGGAGTGTAAACGATCCCCTCTGTTCCATGTTAGGTTCCGTTAACAATATTTTAATCACACCTGCCCACAGGTAGCTACTACTCACATGGCAAAAAATCCACTAGCGTTTTTCTATATTTGGGGGAAACTAGCCGCGGGGATGGTGTTGCGCGTGTAATGCTTTCATACGACTACGTGCAACATGAGTGTATATTTGCGTGGTAGATAGATCGCTATGCCCCAGTAAAAGTTGCACCACACGCAGATCTGCACCGTGATTTAACAGATGCGTTGCAAAAGCATGACGCAACACATGGGGCGATAGAGGCTTATCAATACCCGCTGCCGCTGCCCAGTGTTTTATGCGGTACCAGAAGGTTTGCCGTGTCATGTGTCTGCCCCGACTACTGGGAAACAACACCTCATTCTGCCTGCCAGCAAGGATTTCAGGGCGCGCTACCTGCAGATATTTCACCAACCAGTCCATCGCCTCCTCGCCAATAGGCACCAGCCTTTCCTTATCGCCCTTGCCCGTAACTCTGACTACGCCCTGACGCATATTTACCTGCAACAGACACAGACCGACCAGCTCTGATACTCGCAGCCCGGTGGCATAGAGTAGCTCGATCATAGCCTTGTCCCGCAGACCAATAGGCGTATCGACATCCGGCACCGCAAGCAAACATTCGATATCTTCTTCGGTAAGACTTTTAGGCAATGGACGACCCAACTTTGGGCTTTGAATCATCGCTGCCGGGTTTTGCTCAATTCTATTTTCGCGGAGACAAAAACTGAAAAATCCACGCAGACAGGACAGAGCCCTGGCGATGGAACGGGGACTGGCTGCCTGTTCGAAACGGCAGGCCAGATAATTCTGCAAAGTGGCTTCATCAGTGGCCAACAAGTCTCGCCCCTGACTCTGCAACCAGCCGCTATAAGCCGCCAGATCTCTGCGGTAAGAGGACAGCGTGTTGGCACTAAGCCCACGCTCTAACCACAACATGTCCAGGTAATATTCAATTAGTTCAAGGTCAGAATCATGCGCCATAGTCACAATATCAATACGACGTTGAAGTAAGCCCACTGTTCAGGCAAGTCCATTATTTTGGGGTCTGCATGAGGTAAAGTTGTGAGCTAGTGTATCCGGTTTTATTCCAGTTGGTGAACTTCAGCCCCAACTATCACGCATATCAGCGCAGGATACATACAAAAAAAGCGGCTTACGCCGCTTTTTCAACTACAGTTTGCCTGTCAGAGCTTTTCCTTGATACGCGCAGCACGTCCAGAAAGCTCTCGCAAGTAATACAGTTTTGCCTGTCGAACATCTCCCCGACGCTTAACAGTAATACTATCAACCAGCGGACTATAGGTTTGAAAAGTTCTCTCTACACCAATACCACTGGAGATTTTGCGTACTGTAAAAGCAGAATTAATACCGCGATTACGCTTGCCAAGAACTACGCCTTCAAAGGCCTGTAGGCGCTCACGATCGCCCTCTTTTACTTTAACCTGAACGACTATTGTGTCGCCCGGCCCAAACTCAGGAATTTCCTTGCCCATTTGTTCGGCTTCTAACTCGGCAATAATATTGTTCTTACTCATGACCTGCTCCAGAATGGTTCAATAGCCGATTTATCACTCGGCCTGGTAATTTCAGTTGTCATCCTTTTCCTGCTCACTACGTACCTGCAATAGCAGTTCGCTGCACTCTTCATCCATGGATAAACTCGCCAATAACTCTGGCCTGCGCGCCAAAGTGCGGGCCAGTGATTGCTTTAAGCGCCAGCGTCTTATCTCGCTGTGGTTACCAGACAACAACACATCCGGCACCGACGCGCCCTGGTATTCTTCGGGTCTCGTGTAATGCGGGTGATCCAGTAAGCCCTGCGCAAACGAATCCTCCGCTGCCGATTCGTTATGTCCCAGTACACCGGGAATTTGCCGCATTAGCGCATCCATCAGCACCATAGCCGGCAACTCTCCACCACTGACCACGTAGTCTCCAATCGACCACTCTTCATCAACTTCCAGCGCTAGTAGCCGTTCGTCTATCCCTTCATAACGGCCTGCTACCAGTACCAGGTTTTGTTCTTGCGTCGCAAAGCTGCTTACAGCTTGCTGGTTCAACAGCCGCCCCTGGGGGGACATATAAACCACTTTGGCCCTGATCCCTGCCTCGGAATCAGCCCAGGTTTTGGCCGCTGTTATAGCCTGACGCAAGGGCGATATCGTCATCACCATACCGGGCCCGCCACCATAAGGCCGATCATCTACTGTGTTATGCCGATCACTGGTGTAGGTACGGGGATTAAATAAACCCACATCTACCACGCCGTTACGAACCGCTCTGCCGCTAACACCGTAATCAGTAATTGCGCCAAACATCTCCGGAAACAAAGTGACTACAGCTAGTTTCACTCATTGCTCCCGTTAAAATCCCCCGAAAAAGTCTCCTGCCCTAACGCTAAGATTCGCCTGTGCGAGCCTCCTGTAAGTCCTTCACACCTAACCAGTCAATGCTTGCGCCCGAGGATACTAAAATGTCGATCCGACGACTAAAACGCCGGATCCCATTGTACTTCTATCTCACCCCTGTCGAGATCGACGCTGTGCAAAAACTCTTTGAGCCAGGGAACCAGGCGTTCTCGATTGTCGATGCTATCATTACAACTCGTTACAACCAGCACATCATTGGCGCCGGTTTCCATCAGTCCGCTAACCTTGCCCAGCAGCACTCTCTCACCGGGTAAAATATTTTTTACATCACCTACACTGTAAACTTTTAACCCTTGTAACTGATGCCAATAGTGCTCGTCGTTAGCGAGTTCTGGCAACAGCCTTTTCTCTACACAAATGTCCTTGCGACAATAAGCCTGCGCCAGATCACGGTCATCGACACCACTAATATGACCAGCGTAGCCTTTGCCATGTTGCCGGTATTCATCGATCTGTATCATCTGCCAACCATCCTGGTCAGCAATATACCAGGGCTGATAGCTAAAAAGATTTTCTCTGGGCTCGGTCGCTGAATCTATTTTGACCCACCCTTTTACGCCGTACACCGACGTAATGCGCCCTACAGCCAGCATATGTTTTGGCAAAGCTGGCTACCTGCTACACCTTTGCGTTTTAGTCAGGCTGATACTGACTGTGCCGATACTTCCTTAACTAAATTGGCCACACGCTCAGACGGCCTCGCGCCCAGACCTATCCAATGTTCCAGTCGCGGCATATCTACACGCAAGCGCTCTTCCTGCCCGCGCGCGCCAGGGTTAAAAAACCCTACTCTTTCAATATAGCGGCCATCTCTTGCGCGACGACTGTCACATACTGTCAGGTGATAAAATGGGCGTTTTTTTGAGCCGCCCCGTGCCAAACGAATCGTTACCATGAAATTTATCTTCCGGTTGTAGACTAAACAGAACATTCCAGATGTATGCCCGTGAAACAGACACCTCAGAATGCTTCAAGGGATAAAGATCCCCAAAAAAGCGCGGTATGTTACGCCAATTCGAGGCTAATGAAAACTATTTGAGCTATCTATTTTCGACTTCTACGCTAACTAACTACAGTGTGTCATTCGCTGAGGCACAAAACCAGTTGCCATTTAGAATCGTCCCGGCGGCATACCACCTCCAGGTGGCATCATACCCTCCATACCCCGCATCATCTTGGCCATTCCCTTGCCTTTCATGCGCTTCATCATCTTGCCCATCTGCTTGTGTTGTTTCAGCAAACGGTTCAGATCCTGAATGGTCGACCCCGAACCCACGGTAACGCGACGTTTTCTCGAACCATTGAGTAGCGTGGGATTGCGACGCTCGGCAGGCGTCATAGAGTCGATAATAACCGTCATTTTTTTGAACTGTGAGGAGAGATCAGCCTGTTCGGCCATCTGTGCCATATTACCCATACCGGGTAATTTATCGAGCATCGATGTCATGCCACCGAGGTTTTGCATCTGCTGCAACTGATCTCGCAAATCATTGAGATCAAACCTTTTGCCCTTTTGAATCTTCTTGACCAGCTTTTCTGCTTTCTTCTGGTCAACTTTCCGCTCGACGTCCTCGATCAGCGACAATACATCGCCCATACCGAGGATACGCGAAGCGATACGATCGGGATGAAACGGTTCCAGAGCATCAGTCTTTTCGCCCACACCGAGAAACTTGATCGGTTTGCCGGTAACCTGCCGCACCGAAAGTGCCGCTCCACCGCGGGCATCGCCATCCACTTTAGTGAGAATGATGCCGGTGAGGGGCAGTGCTTCGTCAAAGGCTTTAGCTGTATTGACCGCATCCTGACCAATCATGGCGTCGATAACAAACAGGGTTTCAACTGGCTTTACGGTACTGTGTAGCTGCTTGATTTCATTCATCAACACATCGTCGATATGCAGCCTGCCGGCAGTATCAACAATCAGCACGTCGGCAAAGCGTTTACGTGCTTCGACCAATGCTGCCGCAACAATATCTACCGGCTGCTGATTTTCATCGCTGGGGAAAAATTCTGCGTTTACCTCTGCGGCCAGTGTCCGCAACTGCTCTATAGCTGCCGGTCGATATACATCGGCACTCACCACCATCACCTTTTTCTTTTCACGTTCCTGCAGGTGACGCGCCAACTTGGCCACAGATGTCGTCTTACCAGCCCCCTGCAAACCGGCCATAAGGATGACTGCCGGTGGTTGTGCTGCCAGGTCGAGGCCTTCATTACTGGAACCCATGACCAGTTCCAGCTGCTCCTGCACAATCTTCAAAAATTGCTGGCCCGGATCCAGACTGAGGCTTACCTCCTGACCAATGGCTCGCTGCCTCACCAGCTCAATAAAGGTTTTGACCACCGGCAAAGCCACATCAGCCTCAAGCAAAGCCATACGAACCTCGCGCAGAGTGTCCTGTATATTATCTTCGCTGAGTGTCGCCTTGCCGGTAATTTTACGCAGACTGCTAGACAGTCGGTCACTGAGACTTTCAAACATTGCCATGATTGATTAAATCCACCCGATGCTGATTAGCCGCAGATTATACTCCAAGCGTACTCTTTGCTCTCTCTGATTTGTATGACAAACTCCTGACCTGATATTAAATCGACATGAGCTGAGCCTATTTTGAATAGTGGAATATTGGCCATTGCCCTCTACCTTTGTGCATTTGCCCTGCAAATAAGTCGAGTATTGCACGCCCAGCCAGATCAGCAGAGCTCGCGACAACGATTTGCACAGCCCCTGACGACGATGGCGGCCGGCTGTGCCTTAGTGGCCCACTTCGTCCTCAGCCAGGGTCAGCTGGTGACCGAAAAAGGTATGGACTTCAGCCTGCTACCCATATCCGTTGCGATATTCTTCGTCGTCAACCTGATTGTTGTTATCGGCAGTCTGCGCCAACCTCTGCACAATCTGTTTTTGCTACTGTTTCCCGCAACGGTAGTCATGATATCTGTATCTCTCCTGTATGAGGGAGAGCCTGCTGCATACAAAGAACTGACCCCTAGCCTGGGCATTCATATCCTGCTGTCGATTATTGCCTATAGCCTGATGAGCATCGCCGCCCTGGAAGCACTTTTCCTGGCCTATCAAAATCGGCAACTTCACCAGCACCACACCAGCGGGTTGATGCGGATATTGCCTCCCCTGCAAACCATGGAAAACTTGTTGTTCAGTCTGCTTGGCGCAGGCTTCATCTTACTTACACTGGCGCTAATCACAGGCTTCGCATTTGTGGAGGACTTTTTCGCTCAACACCTGGCTCATAAAACCGTCTTTTCAATACTCGCCTGGACAGTTTATGGGATCTTATTATGGGGGCGATTCAAGCTAGGCTGGCGTGGGAAAGTAGCAATCCTGTGGACCATCGGCGGATTTTTTTCACTTATGCTGGCCTTTTGGGGATCCAAGTTTGTCCTTGAAGTCATGTTGACGACCTCCGGTGGACCGGGCTAACCAGTGATCAGCACTAGTTGCCATTGGACGCTAACTGATACACCATTACCTCCCTGTAGTTACACGAGGCTCGCCCCTCTTTGAACGACACTCCGTTATGGCTGCTATCGAGCCTGTTGGTTTGCCTGTTAATCGCCTCTGCTTTCTTCTCCAGTGCCGAAACCGGAATGATGTCTCTCAACCGTTATCGGCTCAAGCATCTGGCCAAAAAACACTCCGGTGCAAGACGCGCTCGGCGTCTGTTAAAAAGACCTGATCGATTGATAGGCATAATCCTTATTGGCAACAATGCCGTTAATATTCTGGCCTCGATTACTGCCTCGATTATCTGTGTACGCCTGTTTGGACCGGAGATAGGCATTTTCGTTGCTACCGTTGCCTTAACCCTGATAATCCTGATTTTTTCGGAGGTAACGCCAAAAACTATTGCCGCGCTTCACCCCGAGCGGGTGGCATTCCCAGCGAGTCATATTCTCAAGCCATTGCTACAGCTCTTCTACCCCCTGGTGTGGATAGTCAATCATGTATCCAATGCCCTGGTTCGCGTGCTCGGGTTTAACCCACACAGGAAGACGAGTGACAGCCTGAGCAGTGAGGAATTACGTACTGTGGTCGATGAATCTGCCGATGAAGATATTCCCTACCGGGATCAGAACATGTTGTTAGGCATACTCGATTTAGAACGGGTCACCGTCAACCACATCATGGTACCTCGCAGTGAAATTATCGGCCTTAATCTGGAAGAGGATCTGGATCACCTAACGGAACAAATTGTTAATACTGAACACACCCGACTGCCCGTATATACTGGCAGCATCAACCAGGTACATGGTTTTTTGCACATGCGCAGAGTCAACCGCTTATTGCGCGGAGGCAAGGGCTCGCTGACCAAAGAAGCCATAAAACGGTTTACCCAGGATAGCTATTTCATCCCGGCGGAAACGCCGCTTAATGTCCAGTTGATCAACTTCCAGAAAAACCGTCGGCGCATCGGCCTGGTGGTGGATGAATATGGTGAAGTCGAAGGTTTGGCGACTCTAGACGATATTCTTGAAGAGATTGTCGGTGAATACACCACCAATCAGCTACAGCCCGAAGATGAAATCTCAGCGCAGTCGGATGGCAGCTACATTATCGATGGTAGCGCGACCATCCGCGAAATTAACAAGGTAACAAACTGGGAATTATCCATTGACGGGCCCAAGACCCTCAATGGTCTGGCTCTCGAACAACTCGAACGTTTTCCTGACGGCATGGCAGGCTTTGCCCTGGATAGCTATAAATTTGAAATCGTCGCTCTGTCTGAAAAAATGGTCTCCAAAGTAAAAGCCTGGCGCGCAAGCTCACCACGGCAGCCCGACGAATAATCTGCTCATAAATATCAATCACCCGCAAAAGGATTGCCTTGCTTACTACGTTCTGTCGCTCGGGCCAGCACCTGTTTACGCTCGGGGTCTAACATCATTAACCAGCTGCGTATTTCCTCTGCACTGCGATAGCAGCCACAACAAATATCCTCCTCATTCAATAAGCAAACAGAGATACAGGGCGAGCCTACCCGAGCGGTGTCACTTGTCTCAACCATTGCTATAAGATTTCCGTCATTACTCATCCGTCATTGATCAACAGGTAGCGGGATAAGCCTGCTTCTAAAACTGGCTGCCTTTTCTGCATATACTTCAGCCGAGTTTTTTAACATCAATATCATCTTGTCATCGAGATCGCGAACCACTTTGGCAGGGGTACCCATCACTATCGAATTATCGGGGATCTTCATGCCCTCTGGCACCAGCGCATTGGCGCCGACCAGGCAGTTTTTACCGATTTCAGCGCCATTTAATATGACCGAATTGATACCAATAAGCGAGTTGTCACCAATGACACAACCGTGCACCATTGCACAATGCCCAATGGTAACATTACGTCCCACCACGACCTGTATACCGGGATCCGTATGTAACACCGCGTTATCCTGAACGTTGGTGTAAGCACCAATCGAGATCAAATCGGTATCACCCCTGATCACTGCGTTAAACCAGACACTTACATTGTCACCCAGCTCAACAGAGCCAATTATATCGGCACTGGCAGCCACAAATACTTCCTTACCAATAACAGGCACCCGATCTTCAAACTGATAAATCATTCATTCTTCCCCTACTTTATGTAAATAACTATTAATCCCGGACGACAGAGCTAATACGCGAAAGCGTGGTTTATAGCCGACGATTAGCGAACTTGCTTACCGGCACCCGTTTACTGTAGCTGCTTATCTGTACTCAACTTGCCTGTACTCACTTACCTGTACTCATTTGCCTGATCAAAAATTCACACCTAAAAATCCGCTACCAGCGCCTGAGTCAATATCCTCGCTATTGGTACTTTGGCAAAACTGTGGATGGTAAACCTATCAAGGGCTCCATATCACCTTTTTTCTGCGCTTATTACTCGAAACTGCCCTGTACAAGGTTTGCTCATATTGTTTAAATATATTGACGCTTTTTCGGAAACTCTGGACCTTGAAATATTGCAGCTCCTGCGGTGACATTGTCAGTAAGCGGATCCCCGAAGGGGATGATCGGCACCGTCATATTTGCGATGGCTGTGACACCATACATTATCAGAACCCGTGCATTATTGCGGGTAGCCTGCCCGTCTATGAAGATCGAGTGTTATTGTGTCGTCGCGCTATTGAGCCGGCCTACGGCTACTGGACGCTTCCCGCCGGCTTTATGGAAAACGGTGAGACAACCCTTGAAGGTGCCGTGCGCGAAAGCATGGAAGAAGCCAATGTACAACTTCACACTTTGGAGCTGTACACCATGATTGATATTCCTCACATCAATCAGGTATACATTTTTTATCGCGGCCATATGGCTAAACCAGAGTTCTCTCCTGGCATTGAGTCACTGGAAGTTGAGCTTTTTGACGAGAAGGATATCCCCTGGACAGACATCGCCTTTCCCTCTGTGAAAACAACTCTGGAACATTATTTTGCCGATCGGAAAAAGGGCCTTTTCCCGGTTCGCACCGATTTGATTCAGCGTAGAAAGCGCTAAGCAGCTAACTCTCAGCTATCCAGATCAAACTGGCCATTCTGCCGCTATCATGCCGACGACGGTAGGAATAAAACAACGAATCCTGAGCATAAGTACAATACTCACCGCCATAAATAGCCCTGACGCCCAGCTCGTTGAGCTGAATGCGGGCTAGCTGGTAAAGGTCGGCAAAATAATGTCCAGGCGTACGCTTTGATGAGCGGAAACACGCAGCCACCTGAACCTGATCATTGCTGGCCATCCAGCCAGTCAAAAACGCCTGGCGCACCTCTGGCCCGACTTCAAAGTGCTGAGCACAAATAGCAGGCCCCAAATAGACGCTTAGTTCTGCAGGGTCAGTGTCCATGGCCGTCAATGTAGCAGCTATTATCCCGCTGGCTAATCCGCGCCAGCCACCATGGGCTGCCGCCACCAAAGAACCGTCTTTAGCACTTATCAATAGCGGCAAACAGTCTGCACTTAACACTGCACAGGCGAGACCGGGGCGGTCAGTATAAGAAGCGTCAGCGACTTTCGGCGTACCGATAGTCGAAGCCTCCACCACAGCATTACCATGCTCCTGCGCCAACCATTGCGGCGGCAAGAGCAGATTCAACTGTCGGCTCAATAATGCTCGCGCTGCCTGTACCTGTTCACCTTGCACAGCGCTGCTTGCCCCAAGAATTTCACCAGCCACAGGGCTTTCTTTGCAGCTATTTTTACAACGTGTGGTAATAACGCTGCGTACTGATGCCGGTAGAGGCCAGTCGGGCACTAATATCGGTACTGTTTCGCTGAGCATTTCATCCATGCCCTTAAACACCGGCACTATCAGCATCTAGTAGCGATATTAGCTGCTTCATATCTTCCGGATTAGGTGCGCGCCAGGACATCGCCTCGCCCGATTCTGGGTGCCGCAGGGCCAGATAAGCAGCATGCAACGCCTGACGTCCAAAGCTTTGCACCATACTTGATACCTCAGCGCCAACTCCGCCTGGCACTCGCTGGCGACCTCCATACCGTCCTTTATGCCCTCCTTTATACCCTCCTGTATACAAAGGATCGCCAAGTAATGGATGACCAATATGAGCCATATGCACTCGAATCTGGTGGGTGCGCCCGGTTTCCAGCATTACCTGCAAGTATGTATACCCGCGATATCGGGCAATCCTTCGGTAATGCGTCACCGCCGGCTTACCTCCTCCACGAGTAACCGCCATACGCGTTCGCGCTACAGGGTGACGACCGATTGGTTCATCGACAGTGCCACTTTGATTAGTGGCACCCTGCACCAGCGCGTGGTATTCGCGGGACACCGACCGCGCCTTTAACTGATCGACCAGAGAATGATGGGAGACCAGGGTTTTAGCCACCACTAATAAGCCGGTGGTATCCTTGTCCAGCCGGTGAACAATGCCGGCCCGCGGCACCGACTCCAGTTGCTGGCAGTGATAAAGTAATCCGTTTAGCAAGGTACGATCTGGATTACCGGCTCCAGGATGAACCACCAGCCCGGCCGGCTTATTGACCACCAGGATGGCACTGTCTTCATAAACAATATCCAGATCCATTTGTTGTGCTTGCCACTCACCCTCTGGGGTTAGCGAAACTTCAAGCGTCAACCATTCCCCGCCCAGCAATTTCTCTCTTACATTGCCCGGCCGGTCATCAACATTGAGCCGGCCATCGCGAATCCATTTCTGCAGACGTGCCCGGGAGTAATCGGGAAACACGCTGGCAGCGGCCTGGTCAAGCCGGCAGCCTCTTAAGCGATCTGGTACCTGCTGTTTCAGGCGAGTATAAAGTTGATCCTGCTGCATTAACTATTCAGCTTACCTGCCGGCTATGGTTAAATACCGATTCTACAGGGCCAGGCCCTTCAAGCAATATACAGAAAAACTGCAGGTGCCTCCCTAATCATGCGTTTAGTAATAGTTTTCGCGGTCGTTTCGCTTCTTATTTCCAGTTGCTCATGGATGCCTTTTGTAGACTCCGATAAAAAATCCGCAGAGGAAGAGGAAGCGCGAGCCGAAGAACTTGAGGGATTGAACGAGAAACAATTTTACGATCGCATACAACGAAATTTGGACGCCCATAACTGGAGCGATGCCATTTCCAACCTGCAATCCTTTGAAGCACAATTCCCTTTTGGCAATTATGCCGAACAGGCTCAGCTCGAACTAATCTATGCTTACATGGAATCTAACGACTACGAAGCGGCTACGGCTGCTGCCGAGCGTTTTATTCGACTGCACCCCCGTCACCCAAATGTTGATTATGCCTATTATATGAAGGGCCTGGCGGCAGCTTCACAGCACAAAGGTATTTTTACCGATATTATGCCAACCGATATGACCCGTCGTGATCCCGGGGAGGCCCGTCGTGCGTTCGCTGCATTTGGCGAGCTACTCAGCCAATACCCTGATAGCAGTTATGCCGCAGACGCCCGCAAAAGAATGCTCTTCTTACGCAATATGCTCGCCCGCCACGAAATTCACGCCGCCAATTACTACTTCAAACGCGGCGCATATCTTGCTGCTGCCAATCGTGGACGTTATGTAGTCGAGAACTTCGACGAAACACCTGCTGTTCCTGATGGCCTGGCTGTTATGGCCCAGGCCTATCATCTAATGGGTCTGCAAGAGTTGGCTAATCATGCCGAACAGGTACTCGCCGCCAATTACTCTAATTACCCTGATCTTAACGATCAGGGTCAGCTTAGTTTTCTGGAGAGTGACTCTGTCGATAAGAAAAGCTGGCTAAATCGTCTTAGTTTTGGCTACTTCAAACCAAAAAACCCGCCCTACTTTGATAGCCGGGCTATCTATAATCCGGTATATAAAACACTCACTGAGCCAAAAGCGGATGATGCCGATACGCTGCCACCGACAAGCACTCCTGGCTAACCGCTAATCGCCGGGGCGCCAGCCGTTGGTTATTGGATAGCGTCGATCCCTGCCAAAGCCCTTTTCTGTTATGCGGATACCCACCGCGGCCTGACGTCGCTTATATTCATTGAGGTCGACCATACGCACTACCCGGTTGACGTCTTCATCCGCGAAGCCTCTGTCAATAATATCCTGTGCAGCCACATCCTGCTCGATATAGAGCTCCAGTATCTGATCAAGAATTTCGTAGGGCGGCAAGGAATCCTCATCAGTCTGATTCGGCGCCAGTTCTGCCGAAGGCGGACGTGTGATTACCGATTCAGGGATAACCGAGGACACTTCGTTACGGTACCGACACAACTCAAAAACCATCATTTTCGGCACATCTTTAAGTACATCCAGGCCACCGGCCATGTCGCCATATAAAGTAGCGTAGCCGACAGCCATTTCGCTTTTATTACCCGTGGTGAGAACGAGATATCCTTTTTTGTTTGATATCGCCATTAACAGCACACCCCGCGCCCTGGCCTGAATATTCTCTTCGGTTTTATCCTGTTCGGTGCCACTAAATTCATCTTCAAGAGCGGCGCAAAAAGCGTCGTAAATTGGCTCAATACCTATCACTATGTAGTTAACACCCAGCAGCCTGGCTTCCTCCTCAGCATCATCAAGACTCATCTGTGAGGTATAACGAAACGGCATCATCACTGCCTCCACTCTGTCCGCGCCCAGCGCATCAACTGCAACGGCCAGAGTCAGAGCCGAATCTATACCCCCGGACAGGCCAAGCACCACACCACTAAAGCCATTTTTATTGACGTAATCACGAACCCCGACAACAAGCGCCTCATAAATCGATGGCACAATATCCGGCATTGGCGCTAACTTTTGCGGGACAACCTGCACATTGCTATCGTCAAATTTTAGCTCAACCCCGTACAATTGCTCAACAAACAGTTGCGCCTGAAAACACAGCTCCCCGCTGGCATCGACCACCATCGAACCGCCGTCAAAGACCAGCTCATCCTGGCCACCCACCTGATTGACGTAAATGACCGGCATGCCCCCTTCACATGCTCGCGCTGCCACAGTGCGCTGGCGAACCAGTTGCTTATTCTTATGGAAAGGAGAGGCATTGATATTGACCATCAATCTGGCGCCAGCCGCTTTGGCCTGAGCCATGGGTTCGGTATCCCAGATGTCCTCGCACACAGTTAATGCAGTGCGGATACCACACAGATCCAGCACACAGGCCTCGCTACCCGCTTCAAAATAACGTTTTTCGTCAAAAACCTGGTAATTGGGCAGGCAGTTTTTTGCGTATTGGGCAATCAATTTGCCGTTCTCTATCACCCCTGCCATGTTGTACAGGGCGCCCTTTTCTCGCCACGGATAACCGAGTACCACGGTAATATCCTCGCATTCCTCCTCCAGCTCACGTAAAGCTCTTGCTATGCGGGTTTGTATGCTTGGCCGCAACAACAGATCTTCGGGCGGATAACCACACAAAACCAGCTCCGGGAAAATAACTAAACGAGCGGCAAATTTGTCACGAGCCTCATGCAGCGCGGCGATAACTCGGCGAGTATTACCAGGGATATCGCCTACCACCGGATTGAGCTGTGCGAGAACAATGGAGAGTCTGTTCATAAAGTCTCAGAAAGTAGTGAATTAGCCGCGCATTTTCAGCTAAAATTTAAGCTATAGCAAAATGGACTCCGCCATGCAGGAACCCGGTCAAGCAGTTAGTAGCATTCCGATACCCCGCGGTCTGGTCCGGGTCTATGCCTACTACCGATTTTTGCTGGCAACGCTACTACTGGGTATGTACCTGGCGGGGTTCGCTACCGGCATTCTGGGAACGTCTTCGCCACCTGTATTCCTCACTACAGCCATCGCCTCCGTAGCACTAACAGTAAGCAGTCTGCTCTGGTTGATAATCAAAAGATTCAACTGTGAACGGCTATTTCTGTTTCTAAACCTGCTGCTCGATATTGTTGCATTGAATCTGTTGATGTTTAGCAGTGGGGGGCTAAGTAGCGGCATCGGATTTCTCCTGGTGATTGCCATTGCCACAGGTTCACTCATTTTCACCGGCCAGCTTTCGTTATTCCTGGCTGCCTTCGCCAGCATTTTGGTGATTGCCGGAACCACCCTGTCAATCATCCTGTTCAATGTCAGCTATATCTCTCTTTTCCCCACTGGTTTACTGGGTGTTTTGCTGTTTCTGACTGCACTGCTATTTCGCAGTCTTAATCGCCGGCTGGCGGACAGCCAAAGCCTGGCGACGCGAGAAGCCGACCAGGCAGCACATTTACAAAGGCTTAACGAGCTGATTATGAACCGCATGCGTACGGGCATTATTCTTGTCGATACCTCCGCACAAATTAAATTGATCAACACAGCAGCCATGGAGCACCTGGGTGACCCCAGACCTCGAGCACAGCTGCAGAGCGGATTTCCATTAAAAGCATTGCCTAAATTATACAAACAATACGAACGTTGGCATGCCTACCCCTGGCTGCGTTGCCCGCCCATTACAATCGATGGCTCGAATACAGTAATTCAGTGCAACTTTGCCAGGCTGGATGAGAACGAAAGACGCCACACCATTATTTTCATAGAAGATACACGTTCAGCAGCACAAAACGCGCAGCAGTTAAAACTCGAATCACTGGGCCGTCTGGCCGGCAGTATTGCCCATGAAATCAGAAATCCACTCGGGGCCATCAGCCATGCAGCACAGCTACTCGCCGAGCAGGAAAAATCCCCTCCCGCGATGAAGCAGCTTATAGACATCATCGACCGGCACTCACACCGGGTTAATTCCATTGTCGACAGCATCCTGCAGCTATCCCGCCAACAGGCTCCAGTATTTCAGAAACTACAATTAGGTCGATGGCTTAAACGGTTTGTTAAAGAATATACTGATGCTCATCCCGGTGAGGGTATTATAGAAATTGAGGAAACAGGTGCCGGGGGGGAACAGTTACAGGTTTTATTTGACCCGGTTCACCTCAATCAGGTACTGAGCAACCTGGTCGACAACGCGTTTCGGTACAGCCAGAACGAAACCGGTGAAGCCTGGGCAAAACTAAGCTACCACACCGAGCAATCAACCCGGCTTCCCTGCCTCGATGTGTGCGACAAAGGTCCGGGTATCGATAAACAAAATATCGGACAGATATTTGAACCTTTTTTCACCACTTCAAATAGCGGCACCGGGCTGGGGCTCTACCTGGCCAAAGAACGCTGTGAATTTAACTACGGCACATTATCATACCGTATAGACAACAATTCACATGAAGCAAATAACCTTAAAAACGACCTTAAAAATAAAGGCTTTTTCAGATTAATTTTCGCTCATCCTGACCAACTGTTACCGGAACAAGCTGATGACCAATCCGATAGTATTAATCGTTGACGACGAACCCGATATCCGCCAACTGCTCAGCTTGACTCTGACACAGCTCGGCATCGACGTAGTCGAAGCCGCGGACGTTACCGCCGCTTACCAGAAGCTCCAACAGGGTACTTATCAACTTTGCCTGACCGACATGCGTCTACCCGACGGGGATGGCCTTGAGTTAATCGATCATATCCAGCAAAAATATCCTCACCTGCCTGTTGCCATGATTACCGCCTACGGTAATACCGATATCGCCGTCGAAGCACTTAAGCGAGGCGCATTCGATTTTGTCAGCAAGCCTGTGCAATTACCAAAATTACGAGCGATGGTCTCGGCCGCATTAAAGCTGAGCGCCGATCAAAGTGGTGCGGACAAGAGTCAGTGGCAGTTTGTTGGCAGCTCCAGAGCCATGGAAGATTTACGCGAACAAATCTCGCGGGTGGCTCGCAGTCAGGCACCCATCTATATATCTGGTGAGTCAGGCAGCGGTAAGGAAATTGTCGCCAGAGCGATACACTACCAGGGACCTCGATCAGAGGGTCCATTTATCCCGGTGAATTGTGGAGCAATACCATCGGAGCTTATGGAAAGCGAGTTTTTTGGCCATAAGAAAGGTAGCTTCACTGGTGCTTACCAGGACAAGCAGGGCTTATTCCAGGCCGCGAATGGCGGCACTTTATTTCTTGATGAAGTGGCCGATCTGCCCTTGCCCATGCAGGTCAAGCTACTGCGAGGCATACAGGAGAAAGCCATACGCCCATTGGGGGCAGATGCAGAAATTCCCGTGGATGTAAGAATACTAAGCGCTTCTCACAAAAACTTGTCACGAGAAGTTGAGCTCAACCGTTTTCGGCAGGATCTGTTTTACCGGATTAATGTCATTGAACTCCACGTACCAAGTTTGCGTGAACGACCTGAAGATATTCATGAGTTAGTACAGCTTTTTGTCGGTAGAAACGCCAGTCAAACTGACAAGGAGACGCCCTATATCGAGCCAGCGGCCATGACGGCGCTACTCAGCCACCAGTTTCCCGGCAACGTCAGAGAGCTGGAAAACACGCTAGAAAGGGCATTTACCCTGTGCGATGGCAAGACCATCACAGTTGCGGATCTGCAACTACAGACAATGAGCACCCCTGTTACGGAAATGAACACGGGCGATGCAAGTGTCGTGGTGGAAGCAAATGACAGCATCCCCCCCTACACGGGCGGTAATATGGATAGTTACCTCGAGGGTATAGAAAAACGTTTATTAGAAGAGGCTTTGGAGGCGACGCGCTGGAACAAATCAGCGGCTGCTGAAAAACTGGGCATAACCGATAGACAGTTACGTTACAAGCTCAAAAAGCTTGAAATAGAATAACTTACCGGACTGCCAGTTAAGTAGCCAGGCACCCTTAACAAACTACTGGAACCCACTGTCAAGCCCTGCCACGCACTACCAATCGGGCGGGGTGCTCATTTCGGACTTCGTGCCATACTGATCGCTAGTTTTTTTCAGTAACAGGCGCTACGGCCAATTCGCGTGCTAGACTTTACTTCACTCCATACCGAACCCAATACTAGACTCAATACAGGCAGGATAAATATGAATATTCAGGGAGTAGCAGCCGTAGTCACCGGCGGTGCCTCCGGCATCGGTGCCGGGGTGGTGCGGATACTTGCACAGGCCGGCGCAAAAATAGCCATTCTCGACCGAAACATCGAGCTGGCCGAAACCCTCGCAAAGGAGGTAGGTGGTGTCGCCGTAGCTTGTGATGTAGCCAAAGATGATTCCGTTCAAAAGGCCTTCGCCGCAGCACAGGAAAAAAACGGTGCAGCACGTATTTTAGTAAATTGTGCAGGTATCGATACGGCGCGCAAGATCGCCAGCCACAAAACTGGTGCCCATGCCATTGGCCCCATGCAAAGGGTTATCGACGTGAATCTGGTAGGAACCTTGAGTTGCTGCGCCCACGCTTCCACGGCCATGCTTGATCTTGAAGTGTTAGATGACGATGGTGAACGGGGGGTATTAATTAATATCGCCTCAATTGCCGCATTTAATGCACCCAATGGCCAATCGGTCTACGCTGCTTCAAAAGCGGGTGTGGTCGGTGCAACCCTGCCCCTGGCTCGGGACCTAGCCCATTACGGCATTCGAGTTGTCACTATCGCGCCTGGACTCTTCGATACACCCCTGGCTGGCACTATGGATGACAAACTCACCGGACAATTGTTGCGCAGGACCCTGTTTCCAAAGCGTAAAGGAAGGCCGGAAGAAATTGGTGCGCTGGTTCAGCATATATGCGAAAACCAGATGCTTAATGCCTCGACAATACGCATTGATGCAGGGTTTTTCTAAGCATGAGAGCGCGCTTTGTTGGTAACACCAAACTCTTTGCAGTGCTAAGCACGATGCAATATGTAACAAAACAGAAGGTCAGATTAAGCGAGGATAAGCGATGAAACTTGAAGGTGTAGCAGCATTTTTAACTGGCGGAGCATCGGGTCTCGGCGCGGCCAGTGCACGGGTATTGGCCGAAGCAGGCGCAAAAGTGGCCTTACTGGATCGAGACATGGCGCTGGCTGAACCGCTGGCAAAAGAACTGGGCGGTGTCGCCATTGAATGCGATGTCGCTAACCACGAATCCCTCAGTGCTGCAGTTGAACAAGCTTGCCAGGCCATTGGCCCGCCACGTATCGCCATCAACTTTGCAGGCATTGATGTGTCACGAAAAATTACCAGTCGTTCACAGGGGGCTCACCCCATTGAGTCCCTGCAGCGACAGATCGATATTAATGTTATCGGCACCCTCGACGGCTGCGCATTGTTTGCCGAACGCATGATGGATCTTGAGCCCTTTGAAGATGGCGAACGGGGCGTGCTGATCAATATCGCCTCTGGTGCCGCCTTCAATGGCCCCCCTGGGCAATCCGCCTATGCTGCGTCTAAACGGGCCGTTGCCGGCGCCACTTTACCGCTGGCCCGCGATCTTGCCCCCTATGGCATCCGCGTCATGACCATTGCCCCGGGGTTCTTTAAAACCCCACTGGCTGAAACGGTTGATGCCAAACATACCGATAAGTTGATATCGATGGTACCCTTTCCAAAACGTTGGGGTGACCCGCGCGAGATTGGTGAGTTAGTCAAGCATATTTGCCAAAACCGTATGCTCAATGGTGAGACGATCCAGATTGATGGGGCAATGCGTTAGCAGCCTATAGCTGAGTATGTGTCTTGAGCTGCCTTGAACTGCCTTATTTTGGACTGCTTACTTTGGATTAAAAAGCTTGAATCGAGGCTCCTTAACTTCTGGAAAACAAGCCAATGATTGAAGAAATAAACCGCACGGCAAAATTCGAAATTGGCCATGTAGTAAAACACCGGCTGTTTCCCTTCCGCGGGGTTATTTTTGATGTCGACCCCACTTTCAATAACACCGACGAATGGTGGGACTCCATACCGGAACATATTCGCCCTAAAAAAGACCAGCCGTTTTATCATTTGCTTGCCGAAAACGAAGAATCCTATTACATAGCCTATGTGTCGGAACAAAACCTGCTGTCTGATGCCAGCGGCAAGCCAATTGGCCACCCCCAGGTAAAAGAACTGTTCGGTGAATTTGAAACCACGCACTACCAGTTAAAGAATATTAAAAGTCATTAATCGCAAGCTGTTGATCTCGCCAGTAGTTGGCATATTAAGGGCGGCGAAGCCAACAAACTAATAGTAAAAAACTCATATTAAAAAAAGGAAAGCAGCCATGGGTCCACTAGAAGGTCTACAGATTATCGAATTACAGGGTATTGGCCCAGGCCCTTTTTGCGCCATGATGCTCGCCGATATGGGTGCCGAAGTTATCCGCATCGACAGAGCAGGCGCTGCCGGAGGAATGCCTCGCGCCGAAAAGTTTGATCTTCTGGCACGCGGCCGACGCTCTATTCGGCTGGATTTAAAAAGCCCTGAAGGAAAAGAAATACTCCTGCGCATGGTCGAAAAATCCGACGGTATCATCGAAGGGTTTCGACCCGGGGTGATGGAACGGCTCGGTATCGGCCCGAATGTTTTGCTCGAAAAAAACCCTGCCATTGTCGTCGGCCGCATGACCGGATGGGGGCAGGAAGGACCCATTTCAAATATTTCCGGGCACGATATCAATTACATCGCACTGACCGGCGCACTGTTTAATATCGGCGTTAAGGGCGGACCTCCAGCGCCACCACTTAATCTGGTCGGCGACTTCGGTGGCGGCGGCTTACTGCTGGCCTTTGGTATGGTCACCGCTATTTTGAAAGCGAAATTATCCGGCGTTGGTCAGGTAGTTGATGCTGCCATGGTTGATGGCGCATCTATTCTTAGCACCTCTTTCTTCGGTCAGCTTGCTGAAGGCAAACTTAGAGAAGGGCGAGGCGAACACCCCCTGAACGGAGCCAGCCATTATTACGACGCCTTTGAATGCTCCGATGGCGAGTACGTTTCTATTGCGTCCGTCGAGCCTCAATTCTATGCCGAATTAAAAGACTTACTGGGCCTCAGCGAGGAAGAGTTTGGCGAACAAATGAACCCAAAACGTTGGGCTGAGCAAAGAACCAAAATAAAAGCTGTCTTTCTGAGCAAGTCTCGGGACGAATGGTGTGATCTGTTACAACAAAGTGATATCTGCTTCGCACCTGTGCTGCGCTTCGCTGAAGCGCCGCAGCACCCCCACAATAAAGCGCGCGAGGCCTTCGTTGAAGTAGACGGTGTCGTCCAACCGGCGCCCGCACCCAGATTCAGCGCTACCCCCGGCGGCATCACCAGACCTCCTGCACAGCGTGGTGAGCATACCGATGAGATCCTGACTGAGTGGGGCTATTCTGCAGAAGACATTGCTGGATTACACCTTAAAGGTGCAATAAAAGGAACTGGCTGAACATTTTTGAACATGGTTACAGCAGGCCTGATTATTTGAGCACTAAGAAATAACCGGCCTAACTAACTCCAGGGCTAACTAACTCCAGGGCTAACCAGCCTGATCACAAAAAGCCTGCGCCTCACGTACGTCCAATGTGCCCTCGTAAATTGCACGCCCGGTAATGGCACCGAGTATGCCCTCCTGAGCGACGGCTTGCAGCCGATGGATATCATCCATATTAGTGATACCCCCCGAGGCGATCACCGGGATGGGCGAAGCTTTGGCTATCGCTACAGTGGCCTCGACATTAACACCCTGCATCATGCCGTCACGCTCAATATCCGTGTACACAATTGCACTGACACCATCGCGCTCAAAGCGACGAGCCAGGTCAATCGCTTTGACACTGGACACTTCTGCCCAACCATCAGTTGCCACCTGCCCGGCTTTGGCGTCAATACCAACGATAATATGACCGGGAAAGGCTTTGCACATTGCCGTGACGAAGTCTGGCTCCTGTACCGCTTTGGTACCGATGATCACATAGTCCACACCGGCATCCAGGTAAGCACTAATGGTTTCGGCAGTCCGTATACCGCCACCAATCTGTATCGGCAGGTCCGGGTATTTTGCGGCAATAGCTTTAACTACCTCACCGTTTACCGGCTCTCCCGCAAATGCACCATTGAGATCAACCAGATGTAAACGTCGGGCACCCTTCTCTACCCAACGCCCGGCCATGGCAACGGGATCATCAGAAAAACTGGTACTGTCCTCCATTCGGCCCTGTCTAAGCCGTACACACTGACCATCTTTAAGGTCAATTGCAGGAATAATTAACATCAAATAATACCTATAACCTATTAATCTATATGCTTATTTTATCAGCAAATGTGTGCTAAACATCTAATCAACGCCATCCCACTCAACAAAATTGCGCAGCAACTGCAAACCAGCTGTATGGCTTTTCTCCGGGTGAAACTGGACAGCAAACAGATTGCCCAGAGAGAGCGCCGCTGCAAATCGTTGACCATATTCGCAACTGCCCGCTACCAGTGACTGATCGACCATATCGACGTAGTAGCTGTGTACAAAATAAAATCGTGTGCCCTGCTCTATTCCCTGCCACAGGGGATGGTCAAACATTTGCTGCACCCGGTTCCAGCCCATGTGCGGTACCTTGAGACGCTCCCCATCCTGACCTTTTATATCAGCACCAAAATGACGCACCTCGCCGGGCAGTAGACCCAGGCAGTTAACACCATTGTTTTCTTCACTGCGCGTCATCAACGCCTGCATACCAACACAAATTGCCAACACCGGCTTTTCAGTAACCGCTTTTGTGATTGCATGGTCAAAGCCGACTCGCCGAATTTCTGCCATACAATCCCGAATCGCACCTACACCAGGAAACACTACCCGGTCCGCACGCTCCACCTCCATGGGGTCTGAAGTCACAATAACATGACAATCCGGCGCGACATGCTCGAGAGCTTTGGCCGCCGAATGAAGATTGCCCATGCCATAATCAAGAACAGCTATACGATTGCGAAAATCACTCATAAACTTCAAATCACCGCTATTTAAGTTCGCCCCTACGAACAATCAGAGTCGCCGCAAGAGGCCTCGTCAACAAAAAGAGTCTTCAACAAAGAGAGTCTTCGACAGAAAAAGCCATCAACAGCAGGAAGCTAGCCACAAAATGGCAGCAAAGACACTCTCACAGAGAACCCTTGGTCGAAGGTGTTACATTACCCATGCGTTCATCGCTCGCAATCGCCATACGTAATGCCCGGCCAAAAGCCTTGAAGATAGTCTCCACCTGATGGTGGGTGTTATCGCCACGGAGGTTATCGATATGTAATGTCACTCCCGCATGGTTTACAAAACCCTGGAAGAATTCGAATACCAGGTCGACGTCGAATTTACCCACCAGGTCGCGGGTAAACGTCACATTACTCACTAGCCCCGGCCGGCCAGAAAAATCAATCACCACACGCGAAAGTGCTTCGTCGAGAGGCACATAGGCATGGCCGTAGCGATATATGCCTTTTTTATCGCCCAGCGCCTGGCTAATGGCCTGACCCAAAGTGATGCCTATATCCTCCACCGTGTGGTGGTCGTCTATGTGATTATCACCCTGCGCCTTAATGGACAAATCGACCAGCCCGTGCCGTGCAATCTGATCAAGCATATGCTCAAGAAATGGCACTCCGGTATCGAATTCTGCTTCACCAGTACCATCAAGATTCACAGTAACGGTGATCTGCGTTTCCAGCGTATCGCGACTAACCGTCGCCTTGCGCACGGCCATGATATTCTCCGTTCTTAACTAAATCGAATCCGCATTCAAGCATCGGGCTCAGCTGCGAGAGCGCGCTATTATACGGGGGCGTCAATAAGCCCGCCAGTTGTCATTATGGGAAGAAATATGAAGTTACTAAAATGGGTTGGCGGCACAATTGCACTACTGGTAATTCTGGTGATGGCCGCGCTCGCCTACATCACCATAGGCATCGACCCCAACAGTTACAAACAGGACATCAAACGACTGGCCGAGCAACAGGGCGTGGCCGTCGATATCACCGGCGACCTGGACTGGCAATTATTTCCGACTCTGGCAATCCAGGTGGGCGAGACACACATTGCTGGGATTACCCAGGCCATCCCGGATACCACTTTCAAAAGCGCTCGCTTAAACCTGGACTGGAAGGCTCTCCTGGGTCGACATATCGCAGTGGAATCCATACACATCGATGACGCCAACATCAACATTAAAAACCAGCAGCAAGCTGTTGCGGCTGCCACTGCACCGGCTGCAGCTGGAACTGCCGGGGTAGAGCCAGATGCTAGTGCTGATACAGAGAATACCGCACACAAGTTTTCACTGGCTATCGAGCGCTTTGAGATCAGCAATAGCCGCATTACCTTGCCTGGTAAAATACACAGCGATACAAACTCCAGCGCTGTATTAGAGGATTTCACCCTGTCTATGACAGGACTGAATCTGACTGGTAAGCCTTTCGCCCTGGAGACATCCTTCAACACTCGCCATCCCGTGCTGCCCGACACGCTGCAAGTATCTTTGCAGGCCGATGTTTCCGTCGACCAAACCAGTCAACAGTTTGATGCCAGCAAGGCCTTGCTGAAATTGACCCAGGCTGACAAACCCGAGCTTGAAGCTAGCTTCGAAGTTCAAATCAACGGCACAGCAGGCTCTTTGCAAGTACCAACCCTGATCATCACCAGCAGCGAGCTAAGAGCCGAGGCAACACTCAAGGCAATCAACATCCATGACAATTTACAGTGGGATGCGCAAATCTCCATACCAGCTATGAACCTGCACAAAACATTGACTGACTGGGGCGTAAGTATTTCGCTGCCCGACACTGCCTTACAGCGCTTCTCTTTAGACTCCCGCATGAATGGATCTACGCAGGCAGTTACATTTAAGGATTTATCGCTAAGCCTGGATGATTTTTCAACTCACGGCACCGCCAGCCTAAATTTGAATGCACCCAAAATCCTCAACCTGCAACTAGAGGGCACCCAGCTCGATTTAAACCATTACACTAGTGTTGACAGAGATGGTGATAGTGATAAAAAAAGTTCGGACAAATCAGACAAGACAGGTGCCGAAGAAGCCGCCAAAGGCGAAACAACACCCAACGCTGTCTTTGTGCCGTTGTTGGCACCCCTGGCCTGGCTAGAGGGTGGCAGTGGTGCCATCGATATCAAACTTGAAGGCCTGACTGTTAATAGTGTCGACCTCAACAACGTGCAATTACTATCACGTATTCACGATTCCACCGTGGAACTTACCAAATTATCGGCCAGCACTTTTGGCGGCACGCTGCTTACCACCGCCAGCATCAATCTCGGACCACATTCATCAACATTAACTTTCAAGCAACAACTCAACGGTATCTCGCTACAGCAGGCCGCTACCGCATTTAACAGCGGGGCTGATGTCAACGGCATTCTCAACATGAATATGCACGGTGCCAGTCATGGCCTTACTGTAGGCGAACTAAACAGCAACCTCACCGGCGCAGGTCAGCTACAAATAACCCAACCGTCGATCGCCACGGTTAATATTGAGCAAGCTTATTGCGATATTGCCGCCCTGGTGGAAAAAATCGAACCCATACAACAATGGCCGACCGGTACACAACTGACTGACCTGGATGCCAGCTTCAATCTTAAGGGGCACCAACTTTTTCTCGACTCCTACACCACGGGACTTGGCAACCTGTCGCTGCGCGGCAGTGGTGTGGTGGACACCCGCAAATCAACTTTCAATATACTGGCCATTACCCGGCTCAATGGCGAGCGAACCAGTGAAAACGGTTGTGTCGTGGAAAGCAAAAAGATTCGCGGTAAAGATATATCCATTCGCTGCAAAGACAGTTTCGCCAATGCCGGAGTAAAAAGCTGCGGCCCTGACGGCGATACGATAAAACAACTAATGGAGGCCACCCTGCTCGACAAAATCAAAAAAGAAACCGGTCTCGATGACGAAAGTGTCGAGGCCCTTGAAGGCCTGCTGAAAGGCCTGTTTAACCGCTAAAGGGATTAGTCAATGAGCAACCAGGCCAGCTTTGCCTGCCAGGTCCTCAACTGGTACGACACCTGTGGGCGCACTGATCTGCCCTGGCGACAGAACATCACCCCGTACCGTATCTGGGTTTCCGAAATAATGCTCCAGCAAACTCAGGTAAATACGGTTATTCCTTATTTCAGGCGATTTGAAGACAGATTCCCAAATATCACCGCACTTGCCGACGCATCACTGGATGAGGTACTTCACCTCTGGACAGGGCTCGGATACTATGCGCGCGGTCGCAACCTTCATAAAACCGCAAACATCGTTTGTAAAGATTTTAACGGCGAATTCCCTCGTGACAATGTCGCGCTTGAGCAACTTCCTGGCATAGGCCGCTCAACAGCCGGAGCTATATGCGCCATTGCATTCGACCAGGCCACGCCGATACTCGACGGCAACGTAAAACGGGTTTTAACGCGCTACCACAGAATTAAAGGCTGGCCCGGACAAAGCGCTGTGCAGAAAAAGCTCTGGCAGGTAGCCGAAACATCCACACCCACGGATCGCAGTGCGGATTACACCCAGGCGATAATGGATCTCGGCGCCACACTGTGCACACGCAGCAAACCAAATTGTCTAGCCTGCCCACTGCAAGTTAAGTGCCAGGCTCATACCGCCGCAGTAACCGATCAGTATCCAACGAGCAAACCCCGCAAAACACTGCCCGTGCGCACCACCTACTTTTTAATCATGGTTAATTCACAGGGCCAGGTACTTCTACAACTACGCCCGCCAACGGGGCTGTGGGGAGGCCTTTGGTGTTTTCCTGAATGTACTGATGAAGCCGCTATTGCAACTACCTGCCAGCAGCTAGGTTTTGCGATCAGGCACTATAGAGTGGATCAACAACAACGCCACACCTTCAGCCACTACCACCTGGACTACAAACCCGTTCACATCAATGCGGTGCCAGAACCACACG
>QNFP01000018.1 GCA_003645535.1 Gammaproteobacteria bacterium
CGTGAAACTCAAAGTCCCGTGAAACGTAAAGCCCCATAGCAGCAAATCCCGTGTCTAGTGCCCTTGTGCCCTTGTGCCTGTCCAGGATAGCGCGAATTTGTCATGAAGCAAAAATGACCAATTGATTCCAGGACGAGTGTTTTTTAAAACAGCATCTGCACTACGTAATAGAACATCAATATCACCTGCACCGAGAACAGAGAGCCGCGAATCAGCACCATAGGCAGAGCGCTCGAAATCAGGTGGATCGTAGATTGGGCAATGCGCGCGTACAATATAAACATCACCGTGCCCTCCATGATGCCAAACTGCCCGGAAAATCCTGCTGCAGCAACGACAGCGGCAAACACTGGTAGATTCTCCACACAATTCAGGTGTGCTCGTGTCACTCGCTGACCAAAGCCGGGCAGATCTTCGCCACTGGGGGAAAACTTGTTAAGGGGGATATCCGAACCACCGATAATGGCAAATACCCGCGTACTGACCGCAGTAAGCACCAGCAGTAAAGTCAGGCCAGCATAGCCCGCCAGGGCAACTAAAGGTGCACTCATAGTTAAGGTTTCATTCATTCTTATTCTCCTTAAAATTGTGGTAGCGTCGTTGGGGCATCATGACGCAAAGCGTTTTGATTTCGCTTCGCAGAGCGTAATAAATGCTTTTATTAATGTACAGTGCATAATTGCATGAGCAATTGTGCAATTAAACGTTAACGAAGCTCTGCTGTAAGTTGATTAGAGCGCCCTTCGGTATGAGGGCGTTCGCGCAAAGCTCTCGAGGTGTTTCTTTATCTGGAGCGGGTGGTTGTGCGAAAACAGTGCCCGAGGTTTCGTGAAACAAATTTTTTAGATGGCTATTTAATATGGAAACAAGCACAGAGATACCCCTGTTCCCCCTGCAGATGGTTTTGTATCCGACCATTGCCACCAGGCTTCAGGTCTTTGAGCAACGTTATTTACGTCTGGTTCGTGAGTCCCTGGCTGAGCAAAAACCTTTTGGCGTCGTACCCATTACCAAAGGCAAGGAGGCGGGTAGTACGCCGGAAATCTATCCCTGGGGAACCCTGGTCACTATTCAGGACTGGGATCAATTGCCAAATGGCCTGTTCGGTATCGCTATTAAAGGTGAACAAAGGCTGCACGTAGAGAGCACACGCGTTGAAGACGATGGCTTGATGATCGCCGAAGCGAAAATTTATGAGCCCGACCCAGATGAACATATTACTTTCGCAGAAGATGACCTCGTCGATATGCTGGAAAGTCTGGCCAAACATATGGGTATTGACTCAAAGACTTTCCTGGCGGGTATCAACAAAGCTAGTTTAGCGTGGCGACTAGCTGGTGTGTTACCGGTCCAGCCGGAACTGAAAATGTCGCTGCTTGCCAAAGATGACGTTGAGGCGCGCCTGTTTGAGGTCAAAAAATGGGTGATTGAAATGAAGATGCGGCAGCAATGATAAGGCTGACTTAGACGTAGCAACTTAGACTTATCACCAACGAGCCAGGCATCAACGGGCTAGGCATCACCAAAATCCTTGATCGCTCTTAATAACTGACGACAGGTTATCTGGCCGACCAGTTTGCCGTTTTCAACAATCGGACGTCTCCTGTGCTTGTGATCAAGCATGGTGGCGGCAACCGTTATAATGTCCTCGTCGGGATGGTTAACTTCGACGTCTTTGGTCATGACATGCTGGACGATCTCCGCTCCAGGAGTATTGCCATTGTATACCGCGCTCACAATAGCTTTCAGACAGTCTAGTTCAGACAACATACCGACCAGGTGCTGATCGTCATCAACCACAACAACCCCTGAAAGTTTACTTTTCAGTATGACCTGCGCGGCTTCCGATACCGTAACGTCCTGTTGTACAGAAACAGGTTTACGCATGTATTCACGCACTTTAATAGACTTCGACATAAGCGATTTCTCGTACTCTTATTATTTATCCGCGATCAAATATCGCCTGTAAAAAAGCATAGCTGTTTATTAATAAAAACCAAGGTGGTTTTATCATGCGGAGTCTCTAAAGGCATCCACGTTACTACTTAATGCTGGTTAATCTTCTTCCGGTCGCCCCTTCAACATACGTAAAGGGTTGTAGGTCAATACGATGTCACCATTTTGATTGATCACTTCATTGAAGGTTCGTACCAGACCCCGGTTGCCTTTACTGGTTTTGCGAACTTCGGTGATTTCAAATTCGACGTGGATGGTATCGCCGGCCAAACAGGGCCGTTTCATATCAAGCTCCATATTCAGGAAAGCCATTCCCGTACCCTGCATGGTGGGCAATAGTAGACCTTCGGCGAAACTGTAGACCATGGCGCCGGGCGCAAAAGGTTCTTTAATCACTGATTTTTCACGGAGAAACTCGCGGTCAGAGAAAACCACTTCGTGCAAGCCCACCAAATTGACGAAATTACAAATATCGGCTTCCAGCACCGTTCTTCCCCAGGTTTCATATTTTTCGCCAACCTGAACGTCCTGCCAGTAAAATCCGCAACCAATTTTTTTCATATCCTGTATTTCCAGTGCTGTGTTCCAATGAATGTGTTCTCAATGAATGGGTTTCCAGTGAATATAGCTGTGTGCCTGACCGGTCGTGAATATTGAAGCAAATCTAAAAGCGACGCAAACCACTATGTACTAGCAACCACGATATACCAAACACAGTCTGACTAGTAGTCAACGTGACTGTATAATAACCGTCGTTTAACCAATTACATTTACCTAGAGAATCAAGTAGTGGATATCGAAGCCTATATGCAGCAGTTGGGCGCTAATGCCCGTACCGCTTCAAGAGCCATGGCCCGCGCCGGGACCGATACCAAAAACCAGGCATTGCATGCTATTGCCGAGGTGCTGGATGGCGAGCGTCAGCCATTAGCCATGGCCAATAAACGGGATATGGACAATGCCCGCAAAAATGGCCTGGAAGCAGCCTTGCTGGATCGGCTGGAGCTCACCTCAGGCCGTATCGATGGCATGATCGAAGGACTCGAACAGGTCGCCGCACTGCCCGATCCGGTGGGCGAAATTAGTGATATGAATTATCGCCCCAGTGGTATTCAGGTGGGCAAAATGCGCGTGCCGCTTGGTGTGGTGGGTATTATTTATGAGTCGCGGCCCAATGTAACCGTCGAAGCCGCCAGTTTGTGCCTAAAATCCGGCAATGCCACCATTTTGCGCGGTGGTAGCGAAGCAATACATTCCAACCAGGCCATCGCGACCTGTATCAAGCGTGGTTTGCAAAGTGCTGGTCTTACCGGTGATGCCGTACAGGTAATAGAAACAACAGACCGGGCAGCGGTGGGCAAGCTGGTTACTATGTCAGAGTTTGTCGACGTCATCGTGCCGCGGGGCGGCAAGGGCTTGATCGAGCGTATTAGCCGCGAAGCGCGGGTGCCGGTGATCAAGCATCTCCACGGCGTATGCCATGTATATATCGATGGCCAGGCCGATCTGGACAAAGCACATAACATTGCCTTTAACGCCAAAACTCATCGCTATGGCGTGTGCAATGCGATGGAAACATTACTCGTCGCCGAATCGGTGGCTGAATCTATTTTGCCCTCGCTGGCCGCCTCCTATACTGAGGCAGGTGTCAACATGCGCGGCTGTGAGGCAGCGAAAAACATAATTATTACAACGGGTTTTCCCTGCGAAGCAGCCAGCGAAGATGACTGGCATGAGGAATACCTTGCACATGTGCTGGCGATTCGCGTGGTTAAAGGTGTTGATGCGGCTATCGAACACATCAACATGTATGGTTCACAACACACGGATGCGATAGTCACCGAAAATTACAGCATTGGCCGACGTTTTTTAAACGAAGTTGATTCAAGCTCGGTAATGATTAACGCGTCAACCAGATTTGCAGACGGTTTTGAATATGGTCTAGGTGCAGAGATTGGCATATCGACAGACAAGATACATGCTCGCGGTCCTGTTGGTCTGGATGGTTTAACCAGCCAGAAATATATTGTGCTGGGCGATGGTCACATCCGTGAATAAAAAAGGCCTGATTAAACTCGGCATGGTTAAACCCAGAGTGAACCGAAACACCCCGGGCAGGTTTTGAACGCGATCGGCATTTTTGGTGGCACCTTTGACCCGATACATATCGGTCACCTGAGGACCTGCGTCGAACTGCGCGAATATCTGCAGCTGGAGGAGATGCACATGATCCCCTGTGCTCGGCCTGCACATCGCGAGCAACCGGGGATAAGCGCGATACACAGACTGGCAATGCTGTGCCGGGCAATTGAAGGCGAACCAGGTTTGCGCGCCGATGACCGCGAACTGCGTCGCAAAGGTTTATCCTACACCGTAGATACGTTACAGGAATTACGCCATGAAAAAGGCGATGATTGCCCTCTGTATCTCTGTGTGGGCATGGATTCCCTGGCCAACCTTGATAGCTGGCAACGTTGGCAGGAGTTAACGGCTTTTGCTCATCTGGTCGTGGTCGCGCGACCTGGCTGGCAATTGCCAAAAACTGGTCCGGTGGCTAACTGGCTAGAAGACAAACTAGCTGCCGATATGCCATTGCTAAAACAGACTCCTGCTGGTCTGGTGCTGATTCGGGAAATGACGCTACTACCGGTATCCTCGACAAAATTAAGGCAAGACCTCACCGCTGGCCACTCGGTACGCTACCTGGTACCAGACGCCGCTCTTGATTACATCAACCAACATCATTTATATCAGAAGGACGTTCCATGACGCGTGACCTGAATGAAATTATTATTAATGCTCTGGAAAGCGTTAAGGGCCTGGATATAGTCACCCTGGATGTCACTGGCCTGACCGACGTAATGGATAACATCGTAGTGGTCAGTGGTAATTCAAACCGCCAGGTCAAAGCCCTGGCCAATGCGGTTATTGAGGACTGCAAAAAGGCAGGGTTTCGACCTCTCGGCATCGAGGGCGTCGACCTGGGAGAGTGGGTACTTGTTGACATGGGCGACACCGTTGTTCACGTCATGTTGCCCACCACTCGGGTATTCTACGACCTCGAAAAACTATGGTCCATGCGACCGGGGGATCTGGCACCCATGGATAATGAGTGAGCAACATTGAGACTGCGCATCCTCACAGTTGGGAGCAAAATGGCGGCCTGGGTTCAGGCCGGGTATCAGGAATATACCAAACGCTTGCCAGTTGAGTTAAAAATAGAACTCGTCGAAACACCATTGGCGCAGCGCCGCAAAGGTGAAGCGCCTGATCGAGCCATACAGTTAGAAGGCAAAGCCCTGCTCAAGGCACTGACCAAAAATGACCACGTGGTTGCACTTGCCGTGGATGGCAAGGCCTGGAACACTGAACAATTGGCACAAAACCTTCGCGACTGGCAGAACGATGGGAACAACATTAGCTTTCTAATCGGTGGTCCAGATGGCCTTGATACGGCCTGTCTGGCAAGAGCGAATCAACAGTGGTCTTTGTCGGCAATGACCCTGCCGCATCCGCTGGTGCGTATTATGCTTGCCGAACAACTCTATCGGGCCTGGTCAATCAATGCGGGACACCCTTATCATCGATAAAAACATCACCGAAACCGTTATCGAGTTCCGTGAATATGCGTGATTACCGAACCCTGAAAAACACCCATTGGGAAGCGCGGCTGTACGCTGTGCGGATCGGCGTTGCAGTACTGGCGGTGCTAATTATGCTGGGGGGGCTGGTGTGGCGCTATTATGATTTGCAGATTAATCGCCATCAGGACTTCGTCACCCAGGCCGACAACAATCGTATTCACGTGCGCGCTATACCTCCCGCACGAGGTCTTGTTTTCGACCGCAACGGGGTTTTGCTCGCGGATAACCGGCCCGGCTTTACCTTGTCCATTGTCATCGAAAGAAGTGAAAATATAGACAAATTATTGGCGGAGCTTGACCAGCTCCTCGATCTTGATGAGGCAGAAATTGAACGCTTTAACAAATTTGCCCAGCAGCGTCGGCCCTACGAATCCGTACCGTTACGAGATAAGCTCAGTGAACAGGAACAAAGCATCCTCGCGGTGAATGAGTATCGTCTCGACGGCGTCGAAATATCGGCGCAATTAATAAGGCATTACCCACTCGCTGATCAACTGGCCCACGTAGTTGGTTATACCGGCAAGATCAACGAGCGAGAGCTCCGTATTCTCAACAGTAAACAATATGCGGGTATCCATACCATTGGCAAAACCGGCCTCGAAAAATATTATGAAACCGACTTGCTTGGCGAGGTCGGCTATGAGCATGTAGAAACCAACGCTCGTGGCCGCGTGATGCGTGTGCTGGAACGGATTGATCCTGTGCCCGGTGAAAATCTCCACCTGTACCTCGACAGTCGCCTGCAGGAAATCGCCATGGCTGCGCTAGGTGAAGAACGTGGCGCGGTGGTAGCGATAGAAACGGAGACGGGCGGCGTATTAGCTCTAGCCAGCACGCCATCCTTTGACCCCAATCTTTTTGTCACGGGTATTTCACACAAAAACTACGACGCGTTGGTTAATTCCCCCGAGCGTCCACTTTTTGACCGTGCCTCACGCGGGCAATACCCGCCCGGTTCAACTGTGAAACCGGTTTTCGGACTCGCCGCACTGGACAGTGGCATTATCTCTCCCAGCTATACAGTATACGATCCCGGTTTTTACCAGCTTGATAACAAAAAACACAAGTACCGCGACTGGAAGCGCGGTGGTCATGGTAGCCGCATAGATATACATAAGGCCATAGAACAATCCTGCGATACTTTTTTTTACACCATCGGTTTTAAAGCCGGTATAGATCGTCTGCATGATTATGGCGAGTTATTTGGCTTTGGTGTTACCAGCGGAATTGATCTTCCCGGTGAAGCGAGAGGGATCATGCCTTCCAAAGACTGGAAGCACGGCGTTCAAGGCGTAGCCTGGTACCCTGGCGACACAGTCAATGTCAGCATCGGCCAGGGTTTTATGCTTGCCACGCCAATACAATTGGCTGTGGCCACCAGTCGCCTGGCAACTCGAGGTCTGGTGAAAAGCCCCAGACTGGTTATTGCTAATGAAAACAGCGAACTGACCGACGACAATGAAGCACACGACAATGAGGTAATAGATAATAAGATACTGCAAATTGGCTCGAAACATTGGCAAGTCATCACCGATGCTATGGTCGGAGTTGTGCACAATGTGCGAGGAACCGCGAGCCGAGCGGTGACCGGGCTCGACTACAAAATGGCTGGTAAAACTGGCACCGCCCAGGTTGTAGGGATTAAACAGAATGAAAAATATGACGCCAAAAAAATGGTTAAATTACAACTGGATCACGCCTTGTTCATCGCCTTTGCCCCCGCCGATAATCCGCGTATTGCCGTAGCCGTGATCGTAGAAAATGGCGAGCATGGCTCCTCTACCGCTGCACCAGTGGCTCGCAACCTGATCGATGCTTATCTACAGTTTTATCCACCACCTGAGGTGGAAGAAAGTGGCTGAATTTGACCATCAGTTAAAAGAATACGGCAGGGTAGTCCATAGCTGGGGCACATCCCGTTTAGGGGTGCGTATCGACTGGATGCTGCTATTGCTGTTACTTACTTTGATGGCCACCGGAATAGCAATTTTACACAGCGCCAGCGGTCAACAATTTGTCTACGTCAAACGGCAGCTCGTTTTTATGGCAGTCGGCCTGGTTGCTATGTTGATAGTGGCGCAGGTGCCACCGCGGTTTCTCGAGCGATGGGCCTTTGTACTTTACTATATTGGCCTGGCGCTACTGGTTGGCGTGATTTTTTTTGGGGTAGGCGCCAAGGGCGCCCAACGCTGGTTAGATCTTGGCTTTTTTCGCTTTCAACCCTCCGAACTACTAAAGATCGGCGTGCCTCTGATGTTATCTGCCTATATGGGCAAGCGCTTGCTGCCACCGCGCTTCAAGCATGTCATGGCGGCATTGCTGATCATCATTACACCGGCCGTACTAGTGGGAATGCAACCGGATCTGGGTACCGGGCTACTGATATTCGCTGCCGGTGGCTTTGTCCTGTTTCTTGCCGGTTTGAGCCTACGGTACCTGAGTGCAGCACTTGTGGTGGCGCTAACCGCCACCCCCCTGTTCTGGTTTTATTTGCTCCGCGATTACCAGAAATTGCGTATCATCACCTTACTCGATCCCCAGTCGGACAAGCTCGGGGCAGGCTGGAATATCATTCAGGCAACCACTGCTATTGGTGCTGGAGGTCTGACCGGTAAAGGCTGGCTGTCAGGCACACAATCGCAGCTAAACTTCCTGCCAGAAAGCCATACCGATTTTATTATTGCAGTGTTGTCGGAAGAATTTGGTTTTGTCGGCGTGATGCTTTTATTGTTACTGTATTTGCTGATCATCATGCGTGGGATATTTATCAGCCTGCGGGCGCAAAGTATGTTCGGGCGACTGGCAGCGGGGAGCATTACACTGACATTTTTTTTCTATATTTTTGTCAATTTAGGTATGGTATCCGGCATCTTGCCTATTGTAGGCATTCCGCTACCGATGGTAAGTTATGGTGGTACAGCAATTGTGAGCCTGTTGCTCGGATTTGGCGTACTCATGGCGATTAGCACAGAGAGAAAAAGGATGGGGCAGTGAGAGTGATAACAAGTTGGCGGTGGTTGATAGTAGCGCTGTGTACTGTTGCGCAATGGGGTTATACGGAAGATTCGCGAAACTACAGTGAAAACGCCATGGCGCAGGAATTCATCGACTACATGGTCAGGGAACATGCTTATGACCGAGTAGACTTACAGCTGATATTTGACGAGGCTATCTACAAGCAGTCTATCGTCAATGCCATGAACCGGCCGGCGGAAAAGGTCAAGAAATGGAAAGACTACCGCAAGATTTTCGTCACTGACAAGCGGCTCCGCCAGGGTGTTGAGTTCTGGCAGGAACATCTTCCCACGCTTGAAAAAGCGCAGGAAGAATACGGTGTACCGATAGAAATCATTGTTGCTATTCTCGGTGTCGAAACCTACTACGGCCGTATGACCGGAAACTATCGAGTGATTGATGCTCTGAGTACGTTAGCGTTTGATTACCCCAAGCGCAGCCCGTTTTTTACCCGCGAACTGGAAAACTTTCTACTACTCAGTCGCGAACAGAACCTCAATCCTTTAAATCTTACCGGCTCCTATGCCGGGGCCATGGGCTACGGGCAGTTTATGCCCAGCAGCTACCGTGCTTACGCCGTTGATTATAATGGTGATGGTGTTGCCGATATCTGGAATGACCCGGTTGATGCCATAGGCAGTATTGCCAACTATTTTGCTCGCCATGGTTGGCAGAAGGGTGGTGTTATTGCCGTACGCGCAAGAATCACCAGCGGCTACAACAAGGAAATCGTCAATAAAACCATAAAGCCAAAACTCACATTAGCCGAGCTCAAGCAGGAAGGTTTTAGCCCAGCAAACGCCGATATGAGCGCCGACACCAAAGCTATTCCTCTGAAATTACAGGGCGAAGATGGCATGGAGTTCTGGTTGTGTTTCCAGAATTTTTATACCATCACCCGCTATAACACCAGCTTTCGTTATGCCATGGCAGTTACCCAGTTGAGCGAAGAGCTGGCAGGGCAAGTTGATCATGCCCAACCTTAAATCTATTTTGCTGTTATCGCTGGCATTGCTGTTAATCGCCTGTACGAGTACCGACTCAAAAGAGGCGTCTAGCCAACGTGCTGGGTCACTGCCGAGCGTCATACGCGATGGCCCGCCACCAGACGATGTCGATGTCTCGACTATTGCTGATGCCGTACCCAGAATTGATCCTGTTACCGCCGCAGGCAATAAAAACCCCTACTCTATAAATGGTAAAACCTATCGTCTGCTACCCGTTTCCGCAGGCTATCGAGAAGTGGGCATGGCCTCCTGGTATGGCACTAAATTTCATGGCAACCCTACTTCTAACGGCGAAACCTACAGCATGTACGGTATGACCGCCGCCCATAAAACCTTGCCGATACCCGCTTATGCGCGAGTTACAAACCTGGCCAACAACCGCAGCGTGATAGTGCGAATCAATGATCGGGGACCCTTCCACAGTGATCGCATTATTGACCTGTCATATGCCGCAGCAAAAAAACTGGGTTATGCTGCGCACGGTACTGCTCGAGTAGAAGTGACAGTCATTGACCCGGTCGCTTTCCAGCAGAATTCAGTGGCATTACCCAGAGAATCTGTCGCGGCTGGCAGCACATTAAAAGGACCGTATCAACAAACCACAGACACGGCATCGACAAAGGCTTTTTTACAGGTAGGGGCCTACACCACCTATACGGCCGCGAAGCAGCATCGCCAGCAAGTTTCGGGGATTACTGCTTATCCAGTTGCTGTTCATGAAGCCGTTCATCCAACGGAGAACAGCGCTCTGTTCAAGGTGGTTATTGGTCCAATTACCAATCGGATAAAGCTTTTTCAACTGCGTGATCAACTTATTCAGCAGGGACCTTTCAGTCCATTTGTTGTCTATAATACGTCTGGCACAGGCTTACCATAAAACGAATTTACGGAGTGTGGGCCGTGTTAGAATAAGCTGCTCTAAATATCCTGTTTATGTCTATATAAACAGACCCCATCGCGCAAAAATTTATAGCAAACGGAACGAATAAGGCGTTATTCATATGTGTAAATATCTGGCAGTGGCTCTATTGGCGCTCCAATCTCTGTTCGTTGTGTCTGTGGGGGCACAGCCCGTCCCCAATGAGGTACAGCCCGATGTGCTAATTCCCGCGCCACCCCAAATCGCCGCTAAATCGTGGATATTAATTGATGCCAATACCGGCAAGGTGCTGGTAGAGAATAATTCTGATCTACAGCTGCCCCCGGCCAGTCTCACCAAAATGATGACCAGCTTTGTTGTCGCCGGAGAGATGGATAACGGCAAAATCTCGGCCACGGCCATGGTTCCCATCAGTGTCAATGCATGGCAAATGGGCGGGTCAAAAATGTTTGTTCGAGAAGGTACAGAAGTGCCCATAGAGGACCTGCTGCGCGGAATCATTGTTCAATCGGGCAATGACGCTACAGTCGCACTGGCTGAGTACGTCGCGGGTAGTGAATCTGCATTTGCGGATGTCATGAATCAGCGAGCGACATTACTGGGCATGAACAAAAGTAACTTTCTTAATGCTACCGGCTGGCCTGCAGAGGGCCATCTAACAACGGCACGAGACCTTTCTCTGCTGGCCCGGGCCATGATTATTGATCATCCTGATCACTACAAACTGTACGCAGAAAAATATTTCGAATACAACGGGATCAAGCAACCCAATCGCAACCGTTTATTGTGGCGTGATAAAACCGTCGACGGTATCAAAACTGGGCACACGGAAGCTGCCGGGTACTGTCTGGTCGCCTCGGCCAAACGGGGCGATATGCGACTGATCTCAGTGGTCATGGGCGCTAACACCGAGGAGGGTCGCGCCCAGGAGTCGCAGAAACTGCTATCTTACGGATTCCGATACTACGAGACAGCCAAAGTCTATAGCGCCGGCGATGTCCTGAAAGCGGATAACAGAGTGTGGTTTGGCAAGGAAGACGCTGTAGACCTGGTCGTCAATAGCGACATTTTTCTCACCTATCCCCGCGGGGCCAGAGAGCAGCTCGACGGCAATGTACACATTGATAAAGTCATTGAAGCGCCCTTAACGACTACAGGTGAGCTCGGCAGGCTAGCCATTACCTATCAGCAACAGCAGCTGCTTGATATCCCACTGTTCGCCGACCACTCGATAGAAGAAGCTGGTTTTTTTGCGCGCCTGTGGGATCACCTGGTGCTATTTTTTAAAGGCTTACTCGGCGGATGAGTGGCATTGATCCACAAAACGAAACTCCAAAAATTGAGTTTCCATGTGCTTACCCTATTAAAGTGATGGGTAATAAGTGCGAGGAATTTCGCCATCATGTGCAGGTAGTGATGGAGCGTCACGCACCGGGCTTCAGTAAAAATGCAGTCACTACGCGAGATAGCAAAAAAGGCAAATATCAATCGGTGACTGTAACCATCACCGCTACCGGTGAAGAACAGCTTAAAGCGATATTTATCGACTTAAAGTCCAGTTCACTGGTGCAGATGGTTTTGTGAGGGATCGACATGTCATCTCTTGCAGTGTGCCGACCTGGCCTGCAACCTTATGTACCAGTATTTGAGGCTATGAAAGCCTACACCGAGACCCGTAATTCAGATAGCCCGGACCAACTGTGGGTAGTTCAGCACGAACCGATATTCACCCAGGGACAGGCCGGAAAAGCAGAACACCTGCTGATGCCTGGCGATATACCCGTGGTGCAGGTGGATCGCGGTGGCCAGGTGACCTATCACGGCCCCGGTCAGATTGTGATCTATGTGCTGGTCAACCTGAAAAGACTCTCACTCAATGTCCGACAGCTGGTTTGTGCCATTGAATCCAGTATTAAGCTGATGCTTGCAGACTGCGGCATTCAGGGGGAGACTCGCGACAGAGCCCCGGGGGTGTATGTGGATGAAACCAAAATAGCCTCGCTTGGCTTGCGTATTCGCAAGGGCAACAGCTACCACGGTCTGGCTTTGAACGCCGATGTTGACCTGGAGCCTTTTAGTCGCATCAATCCCTGCGGTTATCCGGGCCTGGAAATGACACGGCTAAAAGACCTGTTACCAGCGGGACAGATGCCGCCAATCGATACCCTTGAAGAACAATTACTTGATAAACTCACTGCCAACCTGGGTTACAGAGCCTGGCACACCCGGCCGTGGGACATTCATGCTAACGGTCTACAGAAAGCTAACCACCACTGACGCTATGAAAGGTTCAGATCAGATACCCGTAAAACGCACCCGCCGGCTTCGCCAGGGTGAAAAGCTGCGTAATGCAGACAAGGTTGAACGGATTCCGGTCAAGGTAATCCCTAACGATACTTACCTGCGCAAACCGCCCTGGCTGAGAATTCGCTTGCGCAATGCACCGGAAGTCACGCGAATAAAAAACATCCTGCGCAAAAATAAACTGGCAACGGTGTGTGAAGAAGCGGCCTGTCCAAATCTCAACGAATGCTTTGGTGGCGGCACAGCGACGTTTATGATCATGGGTGACATCTGCACCCGTCGTTGCCCTTTTTGCGATGTGAGCCACGGCAAACCCAACCCACTGAATACGGAAGAACCTGCTCATCTCGCCTCCGCAATCGCTGAAATGGCGTTGCGATATGTGGTAATCACTTCTGTTGATCGCGATGATCTACGCGATGGCGGCGCACAACATTACGCCGAGTGTATTCAGGAAACCCGCCGCCATTGTGCAGATATTCAAATTGAAATCCTGGTGCCTGACTTTCGCGGGCGTATGGAGCCGGCACTCGATATTCTTACCGCTACGCCACCCGATGTGTTTAACCACAATATCGAAACCGTATCGCGCCTTTATCGCCAGGCCCGCCCCGGCGCTAACTACCAGTGGTCACTAAAACTACTGCAGGATTACAAAGCCCGCAATCCCTCAGTGCCCAGTAAATCGGGGCTAATGGTGGGTATCGGTGAAAGCAGGCAGGAGTTACTGGCCACACTGGATGATCTTCGTGAGCACGATGTTGAAATGCTCACTATCGGTCAGTACTTACAACCATCAAAAAATCATTTACCAATAGACCGTTATGTCCACCCCGATGAGTTTGCTGAGTACCGTGACTACGCTTACTCTATTGGTTTTAACCACGTAGCTTCCGGCCCGTTGGTACGTTCGTCGTACCATGCCGACAAGCAGGCACAAGGAGAGGAAATCAGCTAATGAGTACCCAAACTGAAATCGAAGCGGCAGTATTTCGCCGTTTATTAAAACACCTCGATGAACACAGGGAAGTACAAAATATTGAACTCATGAATCTGGCAGATTTTTGCCGTAACTGCCTCGCAAAATGGTATGTCTCAGCCGCTGAAGAGCGCGGCGACTCCACCGATTACGAGGCCGCCCGCAAGCTTGTGTACGGTATGCCTTACGATGAATGGAAGGACAAATATCAGACCACAGCGACGCCTGAACAACTGGCCAAATTCAACGCCAAACAACAAAATAATTGATCCCCCGACACACTACACCGCTGCTACTACTGGTCGGCAGCTTGTGGTTGGCTGGCTGTGCCTCAGTACCCGACAAACCTAATAATATTTGTGATATTTTTGAAGAAAAACGCAGCTGGTATCACGCCACGAAAGCCGCAGCCAAACGCTGGGGCGGACCTGTTCACGTACCGATGGCGATCATGTACCAGGAGTCTTCTTTTAAGGCAAACGCAAAACCACCCATGCGCTGGTTTTTAGGCTTTATTCCCCTGGGTCGGGCCAGCTCTGCTTATGGATATGCTCAGGCGAAGGATGGCACCTGGGCAGACTATCAGCGCGAAGCAGGCTCCCGTTTTAGCGACCGCGACGACTTCAGTGATGCCATCGATTTCATGTTCTGGTACATAAACAAAAGCCATCGCCTGAACGGTGTCTCCAAATGGGATGCTCGCAATCAGTATCTTAACTACCACGAAGGTCACGGCGGATATGCCAGAGGTTCCTACAAAAATAAAAAATGGTTGCTTAATGTTGCCGCCAGGGTGGATCGGCGCGCCAAAACTTACGCGGCACAATACAGCGGTTGCAAAAAAGAGCTGGATCGCAACTGGTTAATGCGGCTCATATTCTAGTTGCTATTTTTAGCTGCTATGGCCGTGGATGCCGCTCGATAAATCCGTTAGTCTTAAGGCCTTATCGATAGACGATAACGACTAGGTAGCGAAGACCAGATAGCCAGGGAATATAGCTAAGGAATAAAGCAATGAGCAAAACCGGTAACCAGGTAGCAGCACTGACTTTTGATGAACTGCCCAACTGTTGCGATGCTACGCAATTTGAATTTGAAACCACTAACGACCTGGAAACCCTGACCGATATTATCGGCCAGGATCGGGCCCTCGAGGCCATTCGTTTTGGGTTAGGCATGCAGAGCGAAGGTTATAACCTCTATGTGCTTGGCCCACCAGGCGTTGGTAAATATACCGCAGTGAATCAGTATCTGCAGGATCTGGCCCGGCGCGGCCCGGTACCGATGGACTGGTGTTATGGCAATAACTTCAAGGATGCCTCAAAACCGATCCGCATAGAACTGCCGCCGGGCCGAGGTGTCATTCTGCGTGAGGATATGCAACATCTGGTAGAAGACCTCAAAACAGCGATCCCGCAGGCCTTTGATACTGATGAATACAAGGCTCGCGCACAACAGATTGAAATGGAATTACAGCAGAAACAGGAAAACGTGTTCAGAGGGTTACACGATTCTGCCAAGGAAAAAAGCGTCAAGTTATATCAGGGTGCCGAAGGCTTTTCATTCATTCCCATGGTCAATGGCGAAGAAATTAATCCGGAGACTTTTGAAAATCTCACCGAGGCGGAACAAAAACAAATTGAAGAGGCGAACCAGGAGCTACGCGAACAGTTGCGTGAAATCCTGCAAAAATCCGTGCCCGCCTGGCGCAAAGAAGCTCGTGAAAAATTCATGCGTGTTAACCATGAAGTCACCATGGAAGCGGTCGGTCTGTATATCGAAACGCTCAGTCAAAAATATGCCGACCTTCCACAGATGCTCAACTACCTGAGCGCCGTTCAGGCCGACATCATCGCTAATGCAGCAGACTTTCGTCCCGCGGAGGCCGCACCGGGTGGTATGCCTCAAATACAGCAAAACTCGCTTAGTCGTTATGAAATCAACGTCATGCTCGACAATAGTGAAACCACGGGTATGCCCGTGGTTTTTGAAGATCATCCCAGTTACGGTAATTTGCTGGGCCGGGTAGAAAATAAAGCTTATATGGGTATGCTTAGCACCGACTTCACCCTTATTAAACCCGGAGCCCTGCATAAGGCAAACGGCGGCTACCTGGTTCTTGAAGTACGTAAACTGCTAATGCAGCCTTACGCCTGGGAGGGCCTGAAGCAGGCATTATATGCCCGCGAGTTACGCATCGAATCTCTGGAGCGGGCGTTGAGTCTGGTCAGCACCATATCCCTGGAGCCCGAGCCTATTCCTCTCGATGTAAAAGTCGTATTGCTCGGCGATCGCATGCTCTACTACATGCTCTATGCCTACGATCCCGACTTTGCCGAGCTGTTTAAGGTGCCAGCCGATTTTGAGGCCCAACTGGATCGCAATCCGGAGAATGACTTTCTCTATGCACGTATGATCGCGACTATGGTTCGCAATGAAAAACTCGTACCCTTTGATAAAACTGCCGTTGCAGCGGTCATTAGACAAAGTATGCGCATGGTGGACGATTCTGAAAAACTTTCCACACACATGCGCAGCATCAGCGATCTGCTCGGTGAAGCGAGCTACTGGGCAACACAGGCAGAGCGCAGTGTCGCTACTGAAGAAGACGTAAACAAAGTTATTAAAACCCAGGTAGAGCGTGTTGACCGAGTAAGGGACCGAGTTCAGGAAGGTATCCTCCGCGAGCAGGTGATGATAGATACCACCGGCGAAGTCGTCGGACAGGTCAATGGTCTGTCTGTATTGCAAATGGGCAACTTTAGTTTTGGTCAGCCTTCCAGAATCACTGCCACTACCCGACTCGGCGACGGCAAGCTTATCGATATCGCCCGCGAGTCTGATATGGGCGGTCCCACTCATACCAAAGGTGTATTTACCCTCAGCAGTTTTCTGGGTGCGCGCTACGGACAGAAAGCGCCACTGTCACTGACCGCCAGTCTTGCTTTTGAACAAAGCTACGGTGGCGTCGATGGCGATAGCGCTACTATGGCAGAGCTCTGCGTACTCCTGTCATCCTTAAGCGGCCTACCCATTAAGCAAAGTTTTGCCATCACTGGTTCAATGAACCAGCATGGCAGGGCGCAGGTTATTGGTGGTGTTAACGAAAAAATTGAAGGATTTTTTGATATCTGTAACGCACGGGAGCTTACCAGTGACCAGGGCGTACTTATTCCCGCAAAAAACGTTGTAAACCTGCTACTGCGCCCGGATGTAACCAATGCCATAGAACAGGGCCAGTTCAGCATTTACCCTATCAGCCACGTTGATGAGGCCATCTCGCTGCTCACCGGCATACCCGCCGGCGAAGCAGATGAACAGGGTCAATTCCCACCCGATACCATCAATGGTCGAGTACAGGCGCGTCTGGAACAGTTCGCTGAATTAAGACGCAACTTTGGCAAGGACGAAAAAAGTGAGCCTGAAAAAGTTAAGGTAACGGTGTCAGAGCCCACACCCGAAGGCCCCGACATTCCCGATGGGCCGCCGGCTAACAGTCACTAGAGTGATTGCCCCTGGGCTTTGAGCCTTTAGAAACGCTTTAAAATCACAAAAATAGAACAAGGGACCAAGATATGGAACTTAGGCTCAAAGGCAAAACAGCCGTTGTCACCGGTGGTTCGCGTGGTATTGGCCGCGCTGTTGCTGAGCGTTTAGCTGAAGAAGGTTGTCACCTGCACCTGGCGGCCCGCTCACTCGAAGACCTGAACACGGCGCAAAGCGAAATTACCAGCAGGCACGGCGTTAATGTACAAACTTACGCGCTGGATTTATCACAGAGTGAAAACGTCAGCACCCTGGCCGACGCCTGTAGTGAAGCCGATATTCTCGTTAACAATGCTGGCGCCATACCGGCCGGCTCCCTCAGTGGCGTTGATGAAGCTGCCTGGCGCAGCGCATGGGATCTGAAAGTCTATGGGTATATCAATCTGTGCCGCGAGATGTACTCGCATATGAAGGATCGCGGCGAAGGTGTCATTATCAATATCATCGGTGTCGCCGGGGGTGAGATAGAAGAATTCAACTATATCGCCGGCACCGCCGGTAATGCCGGCCTCGCTGCATTCACTCGTGGCCTGGGCGGCGGCAGCCCTGCCGACAATATTCGCGTGGTTGGCATCAATCCCGGGCTGACCGCCACAGATCGCATTGTCACCATCATGAAGCAAAGCGCCGAATCTAAAGGCATCAACCCCGATAACTGGCGAGAAATGCTCGATGATATGCCTTTTGGTCGCATGGCTGAATCGGAGGAAGTCGCCGATCTGGCTATTTTTCTGGCCTCGGATCGTGCCGCATATATCTCCGGCACTGTGATGACCATCGATGGCGGAATATCATCACGAGGCAAGTTGTTTTGAGCCTGAGACTTGATACAGGTGGGGCGGGGAATAAGCCCCACCCCATACTATTAACCCACTTACGCGCTACGCCTTGCCCTGTTACCTGATCGATTCGAGTTATTCGATTGACCATACGAACGGCTATTACCCGATGGTGAGGATGAGCGCCGATTATTGCCGCCATGAGAGGGCTTTTTACGGCCTTGTTGTTGCCGACCACGGCCATTTTTAATGGGTTCCGCTTTGATAGTGGGGTCGGGGGTAAAACCTTCGACAATCTCTTTGGGGATTTCCCGCTTGAGCAAGCGCTCGATGTCTCTGAGCAACTTCAGTTCATCAACACAGACCAGCGACATGGCTTCGCCTTCGTTACCGGCACGACCGGTTCGACCGATGCGATGCACGTAATCTTCAGGCACGTTGGGTAGCTCAAAGTTGACCACATGGGGCAACTGGTCGATATCTAGACCACGAGCAGCGATATCTGTTGCTACCAGTACGCGAACCCTGCCGGCTTTAAAATCCGCCAGTGCTTTGGTGCGCGCCCCCTGGCTTTTATTGCCATGAATGGCGGCGGAGTGGATGCCGTCCCCGATAAGCTGTTCGGAAAGTCGATTAGCACCGTGCTTGGTGCGGGTAAATACCAGCACCTGCTGCCAGTTATTGGAGCCAATCAGCAGTGACAATAGTTCGCGCTTGCGGCCTTTGTCGACTGGATGAACCAGTTGGGTGACACTCTCTGCAGCAGTATTGCGTCGTGCGACTTCAATCAGCGCCGGTGACTTGAGCAGGCCGCTGGCAAGGCGCTTGATATCTTCTGAGAAAGTAGCTGAGAACAATAGTGTTTGTTTCTGTTTGGGTAAAAGTGCGAGCACTTTGCGGATATCGTGAATAAAACCCATGTCGAGCATGCGGTCGGCTTCATCGAGGACCAGAATATCCACCTGTGAGAGGTCGATAGTTTTCTGGCCGACATGATCGAGCAATCGACCGGGGGTAGCCACCAGGATATCAATACCATTACGAAGCTTTTGTTTTTGCGGATTGATATTAACGCCGCCGAAAATAACGGTAGAGCGAAGAGGCAGGTATTTACCGTAGGTCTCGACACTTTCACCGACCTGCGCGGCAAGTTCGCGAGTTGGCGTCAATACCAGTGCGCGGATAGCGCGACGGCCATTGCCTTGTTTGTTGGACGCCATTAACCTTTGTAATAAAGGCAGGGTGAAACCAGCAGTTTTGCCAGTGCCAGTTTGCGCACCACCCATAAGGTCCTGTCCGTCAAGGATAAGGGGAATAGCTTGCTGTTGTATGGGCGTGGGAACGCTGTAGCCATTTTCAGACACAGCACGGAGTAGTTCGGCCCTGAGGCCGAGGGATTCAAATGACATTCTAAGATGATCTCCAGGATCAGCCTACCCACTAAAATAGTGTGGGACGGTCCAGGCAGAAACTAATTTGTTCGTTTACTTCGGGGTGAATCAGGAAGGATTACCGCGTTAAAAACAGGTGCAGACCGAAGTGCACCGGGGGTTTGAGCGGCGCATTATACCTGAATTTTCTAACGATAGGGTGAACAGGGAAAATGTTTTTCAGAGCCTGTTACGGCGCTTCGGTGTCGCCCTTAAGATACAATCGAATTGGGTAATTGCTCTCCTCACCCAGGGTGATGATGAGGCCGTAATAGTCTTTTTCGTAATCGTCCGCCCATTCGTAACGGACGTTCAATTTGCTGGGCTCCTGATCTTTTTTAGGCGCCTTACCAACCACGACTATTTCCTCAATCTGGTCAGTACTTTTAATAGCACTTTTAGGAATGCCAACAGTGATCTGTTTACCTGCCCCATCATCTGAGGTCTCTATACGATGTACTTTGGCGCCAATTACTTTGCCTTCGTAACCTTCCTGCAGTTCGATCCAGTCAGTTTCCTTATCCGCTAACAGTGGCGAGCAAAACAGGCTGGCAGCAACTACTAATAGCGTTTGGTTTGATAATCTTTGCAACTTCATTTTCATTACTCCAGCCGGCCCTGGCGGTTGTTGCTAACCACGCAAAATAGATCAGGCTGGTAAAGTAACATTGAGTAGGCCGCCACGAAAGGGGCTGAGGGTTTAAAGTTGCGTGTAGGCGCGCATGTGTTGCAAAAAGATGTGGTATGAAAAGTGCTGATTGGCAATGTAAATCAGGAGATGTACAAGTCAACTTTCAACTCGTACATCCCCTGATTGCCGTTCCTTGATTCCCGTTCCTTGATTGCCACCCCCTGACTACCAGCCTGGCGCTGGTCGCACACAGGCCGGCTCATACCTATCAGGCCTTAATACTTATATTTCAAATCCACTTGCAGGCGATCGTAGTCAGTTTCGTCGTCGCCCTTATCGTTGATGAAGTAGGCAACCGCAAAGGAAACGTTAGTATCGAGAGCGTAAGCTGCTTTGATCAGGGAACCCTTAACATTGGTTCCACCACCACCAAAATCGGAGTCTGTAGTGAGACCCAGTACTGCGTCTGCGTCAAGATCCTGGTAGGTATAGCCCAACTGCCAGGTGCCTCGCTTTTTGGCCTTACCCAGTTTAGCCCCTATCGCCCAACCGGTATTATCATCGTCAGGATCCTGATTTTCCACCCAGTCAACAAATACACTGGCCGGTAGATCGGCAACTGTTGTGCGCAGCTCGGCAAACAGCTCCAGGCTTTCGAAGTCGTATGCGTATTCTAGATCGCCATCAGCATTAACGATAGTGCTGTTGCCGAACGAGTCATCAGGGTCAAATTGCAGTGGCTCGCCCGATACGGGAGTATTGTAATAACTTACGCCGGTAATCAGCTGAAAGGTATCGCTTAAAGCGGTGTTGATACCGAACTGGAGACCCCATGAAGTTATCGTGTCCTCATCGCCAGAATCATTGTCACTCTCCAGCATCATAACGGCACCATTGCTGAACAAAAACCCGTTATCGTATTGAAAAGCGATGCCTTCTGGACGGTAATCACCATCCCATATCAACGCATTTTTGGCAGGTCTGTAGAATGGGTTTTTGTACTTGCCGCCTAACACATGCGTATTTTCAAGCCCTGTCCAGTCGAAATAGGCGAGATCAAGATTAATGCCTTTTGTGCTGCCGCCATCACCAAGGGTCTGGTTGGTTGATACGGGATCTTCACCCCCTGATGCCAGTCCAAAGCCCACTTTCCAGGTATCCGTCACCTGAGAATTTGCTTCAATGCGAGCACGTATGCGTTGTCGATCACGGTCGTCATCTTTCGTGTCATCGTCGATATTTTCATAGCGGTAGCGAAAATCACCTTTGAGCTTGATTCGCTCTGCCCACGCCAGTTTCTCACTGAGCCCCGCCGATGCTTTGGCTGACTCCTGGGCGACTTTGGCATTTTCGGTCGTTGCTTCACGCAGCGCCACATTCTCAGTGCGCAGTGTTTCATCTGCCGATTCCAGCTCCTGGACTCTCGCATTGAGCATCTCTACCTGGGCAATTAATTTCTGCACGGTGGCGTCATCTATGGACGCCAGGGAACCGGCACTAAATAGCAGAGTACCGGCCATTAGCGCTGTTCCGCTGACCAGGGAAGGTCGATCCCTGTTTATTATGGATAAGGGGTTTAAGCGACGTTTCATGTATAGCATCCTCTTTTGGTTGATGGGCAGAAATTTTGTAGTGTTTGCCCTGTCAGTGGCGCAAGGACAATGGGGAGTGCGTGTTTTCATGCTCTCCTCCCATCCTCTGGCTAACACCCGATCATGGAATTTATCCACAACTGTTACTTCACAATTGGAGCGAAGCTGATGTTGGCTCTCTTTGCGTCTGCGTAAAGATTAAGGAAGTTTTTTGGCAGTTTTATGACAATGGTTATTCTTTTTTTGCAGTACAGGCAAACTCACCGATGCAAAACATGGCGATCTGATGTATTTAGATGTTTGTTGACAGGAAGATGATTGATGAGGCAGTTACTACACCGCTGATAGAACACTGCTAACTAATAAGTGCACTACAGCGAAAATAGATGATGTAAGCAGTGGGCCTGTACAAAAAATTAGCGATGACCATAACCCATTATGGAGGGAACTGAAGGAACCAACGGGTAGCACGGGCAAGAACGGTAAAAGTACTTACCAGGATAATCGATGCGCAAGCCAGCACCCCTCTTCGTGACGGCCATTATTAATAAAGGGCAGTCTCAGGTATTGAAGCGGAAGGAGTACGCTCCGCCATAACAGCGGAGCAAGCAACATTTTTACTTGGCTGGTGGCGGCCCAAAAATGAAGTCGTCTTCCTCAATCGTTACCCACTTCTTATTAGCCCTGCCCATACGTCGGGCTACAGTCAAATAAACAACTTTGTCATCTTCATCGCAGGCATCACGAAACTCGGCACGGGAAATTGTAAGGGTATCGCCTTCCCCCATTTTTTTTACGCGGGCTTCTATATCAGCAGTGGCCATATTTTTCTCCTCGTATCTACATGTTTATACTGTTATTTTTTGCTATTGACAGATTTTTTTGTCCGGCCGCAGTGCCTCCACCGTTAACTTTGTATCCTCGATGGGGACAACAATATTCTTTTAATCCGCAAATAAAAAACTAACCGACGGCACCAGAACTGTCAAGCTTGTTTGGCAAAATTGTTTGGCAAAATAGCCATCCATAATAGCAACTCATTGATAAATAGGGGTTTTTGGAAGACAGCTAGTGACCCCATTATGCCCGACCATCCCCCAGCGGCCTGAATAACAAAATAAGCTTTGGCAGCAGGGTCTGAGACGCCACCAGGGCTACCAGCATGGCCAGGCCCGTGAGTAAACCAAAATAGACTGAGGGCATAAAGTTTGACAGTGCTAACACGGAAAACCCGACAATAATCACTACCGACGTGTAATACATGGCAATACCAATCGAGGTGTGACTGCGGTGCATAGTGGCAATATAGTCCCGGTCTTTGGGGAATTCTTCACGGAAACGGTAAATATAATGCAAGGTGTCATCGACACCGATACCTACCGTAATCGAGGCAATAGTGATCGTCATCATATCGAGTGGGATACCCGCCAGACCCATAACACCCAACACCACTGAAGCCGCCAGCAAATTGGGCAATATCGCTATAAAAGCGAGCAACACCGAGCGGAACAGCACCATAAACATCAGCATAATGCCAAGAAAAACCACACCCAGAGTGACGATTTGCGAGTGGAACAGGCTTTGCAGCATATTGTTATATAACACTAACAGACCGGACGACCGGAATTGATCGGGCTTCATACCGATCTCGTCGATCAAAAAGCTATCGATGTCATCAAGCAGCTCCTGCCGATTTAAAGAGCCGACACTTTCAGCAGTACGCATAGTCATACGCGCTTCATTTTTTCCCTCATTTAGATAAGGCGTTATTAGAAATTCTTCCATTTCCGGCGACAGACTTTTGCGCATAACGGCCAGCTCAAAGTCATTCATGCGGTGACCGGTAAGATCATTGGCAACATGGAAAGATGTTACTAACGAATCTATACGGCCTATTTCGGGCAGTGCATCAAGAAAAGTATGGATCTTTTCCAGATCTTCCAGCCCAGCCCGGGTAAACCAGTAACTGCTTACCTCCTCGTTGGGGTCGGACTCGGCAAACGGATCATCTTCCGCAAAGGGGTCACCCTCCTCCGCAAAGGGGTCCTCTTCAGCCTGCGAAGAATCTTCATCATTGCCCGGCAGGCCAATAGTTAGCGGAATGCTGGCGCTTTCCGGCGCCTGAATCACTATATCGAGGGGTGTGGTACCGCCAAGCTTCTGGTCGATAACAGATAGCCCCTGATAAATTTCTGTATCGGCTTTAAAATAATCAATAAAACGGTTATCGACCTCCAGCTTGCTGATACCATAAGCGGCAACAAGCGCCAGGGTAACGGACAGTATCAACACCCAATTACCGTGCCGCTCGGTATAATCAGAAAAGTGTGCCGGCAATTGGGTAGAGTGATCGATTTTGCGGTTATTCTTGCCTTTACCTATGAGCATCATGCCGGCGGGAATAACCACAAAACCCAACATCAGGCTTACCAGCAAACCAATCGTCATCATCCAGCCAAAATCTATCACCGGGCGGATGCCACTTACCACCAACGACGCAAATGCCACCACAGTAGTAAGCGCAGTATAAATACAGGGCCGCGCCATAAAGTTTACTGTCTCGCGCACCAGTTCGTGCTGGCTTGCCTCAGGATTTTCCCGGTATAACTCTCTGTAGTAGACGATAAGGTGAATGGTTAGCGCCATGGTTAATACCAGCAAAAGCGCTACAAAGTTGGACGAGATAACCGTCAGGCGCCAATCGATCCAGCTCAGCCAACCAAGCATAATCACCACAGTCAGCCCACAGGTGATCAGGGGTAACATGACCCAACGCAATTGTCGGAATATCACTGCCAAAGTGGCCACAATAAAAAATGCTATGCCCACGCCAAATATCTCAAGATCGTTTTCGATAAAACCGACCATGTCTGAGGTAATCATGCTCGGGCCGCCAAGAAAAATTTGCGCACGGTCACGGTAACCATCCATCAGCCCCCGCACAGCGGCAACACGCTCTTTGTCGATCACCTGACGGGCAGTTCGATAGTCCAGAAACTCCTTACTAACACGCGCCAGTTCAACGCTTTCCTGTGGGCTAAGCCCTTCCGTTTTGCGCTTATAACGCAACGCATCCCGGCCACGAACCAGATCAATATATTGCTGATCCAGCTTAATGGCTGCCAGTATGGCCGTAGTCTGCCCATCAGGGCTGAGGATTAAATTCCGGAACACAGGACTTCTTAAAAACTCCTGTTTCGCCAGCGCCCGATCGATACCCGGTGTCAGCAAGGTACGCGGCTCGTCCTTGAGTTGGGCAACTGTAATCCTGGGGCTGTACAGCAAAGGCACGTTGACAATGGAAAGTACACTGACGACATCTTCGATTTCCTTCAGATCATTAGTCAGTTCATCAATCGTCGCAATCGCCTCATCAGAAAACAGGTCGGCATTTTCGAGGGGCGTGAAGGTTATAACCAGAAAATCACCACTACTATAACGCTCACTGATCTCACGAAAGTAGTCGAGATCATCGTCATTTTCGAGCGTTAATGAGTCGGCAGAGGCATCTAGCTTAAAGTTGGGCAGGCCAAACGCTAACGCAACCGTAATAAGGAGGACGACCGCCATCACCACACCGGGATGTTGCAAAATAATACGATCGTAGGCCCTGATTACTTGACCAGACATAATTGATCCTTTTTTTTGTTGTTCGTAAAATAGTGATTGCAAGCGGGTAATGTTTGCCGGAGGGTATTATGCCAAACAAACATGCAAACTACCTGTCGAGATGACCGAGGGCGCGGTCAGGAGCAACTTCATCGCGTATTCTTTGTTTCAAGGTTTTGATATCCGGAAAACCACCATCACGCTTACGATCCCATATCAGCTGCTGGCCAAGGCGAATTTCAAACCTGCCGCTCTCACTGGCCGGTAACAACGCGACTTCCGCCAATTCATCATTAAAAGTATGGAGTAGTTCCTGCGCCATCCAGGCTGAGCGTGGCAACCAGTGGCAGGCTGGGCAATAGTGTATTTCAATGCGTGGTTTGTCGGGCATTTAAACGGCCTGCTCCAGAGTATATTGATGGAATCCTGGATAATATAACTTCTTACAATCTCAATGCCTATATTGTTTACAGAAAACGAGGACAATTAATCATGCAACCGTTCAACGGCGTACTACTCGACGCAGACTCTCTTCGTCCGGCGGATCTCAATCTCGACCCAATACTGGATATGCCAGATATAAGCTGGCAGGTTTATTACACATCTAGCCCTGAACAGGTTGCAGAAAGAATCGCCGGAGCGGACATTGTGCTCACCAACAAAGCGCCAATCAGGGAACAGGAAATTAACGCCGCTCCCCAGCTCAGATATATTGGTGTACTGGCTACTGGAACCAACGCCGTAGATCTGGAAGCAGCCGAGGCGCGTGGGATAACCATCACCAACATCACCGATTACGGTACACCGTCCGTCGCTCAACACACTTTCGCCCTGATTCTGGCACTCACCACGCAACTGAAGAATTATTCAGACTCAGCCCTGGATGGCCGCTGGTCGAAGAGTGACTACTTTTGCTTGTTAGATTTTCCGGTGCGGGAATTGAGCGGACTTACCCTCGGCATTATTGGCTATGGCGTACTGGGTCGCGCTGTCGCCGCTGTAGGCAGTGCTTTTGGCATGGAAATTACCGCGGCCTCTCTGCCAGGCAGGTCACCCGCGACCGGCGAGGTAACCCGCTTACCGCTGAAGCAGTTCCTGCAACAGGCAGATATAGTAAGCATCCACTGTCCACTGGCAAGTAATACCCGCAATCTGATTAGCACTCGGGAATTAGAGCTGATGAAGAAGGATGCCCTGCTCATCAATTGCGCTCGCGGTAGTATCGTCGATGAACAGGCGCTCGCGCTGGCTCTAAAAAGCAACAGCATTGGCGGTGCCGGCCTCGATGTTCTCAACGAAGAACCCCCTCCCCCTGACCACGTACTTCTCGACCCTGGTATTAAAAATTTAATCGTTACGCCCCACTGCGCCTGGGGGGCGAAGGAATCGCGCCAACGCCTGGTTAATCAGGCCGCGCAGCACCTGCAAAAATATCTTGTTTCTGATTGATCAGACTGATCTACCTGTTGCTTCAATCAGTTTCAGCTTGTCACCCGGGCGAATCATTCCTCCGCACAGGATATCCGCCCGCAAGCCTCCGCGATCATTAAGTGCCAGGGCAATACCAGACACAGTGAGTTTTTCCAGATGAGCGCAGGGTTCACACCGGCGCACACCTCTCATCACCACCTCACCAACTCCGAAATCAACACCCACCAGATCGTTGAGTTTCACGCCGCGAGTAAGAATATTGCGTCTTAATTGGGCAGCGGTGATAACCATTGTCTGTTGCAGCGCCTCCACCACTTCCGCCTCGATTAAGGTAACCTGCCGTCCACCGCCGGGCCAATGGGACCATGTGCCTCTACGCAGAAAATATCGGTCTCCTTCCAGGCCTGTTTCGCGCACTGCTGTCACCTCGGCGACTGCCGTTGGCAAGTCTGTCGCCACTGGTGTTATATAGATCCCGGTCACGCAAGCAGAATCTGAGATAATCATGAGTTATTATTACCTGTTTCTTACCCTTTTTTAGTAGCGGACGGCTTCTAAAAAGCTTACTCACATAGCGAGACCATGGCACGAAAGCCCTTTTGCTTCCAGACCGCGTCGCTTAAAGCGCCTAATGTTGGTAAAAATGTACCCAAAGCACTCGCTCCGCTCATGGGGCATATATGGACGTTCCCGTAACTTCAAGACAAACTTTTCTAGGACAATGATAATTGCCTCCTCATTTTTTTCTAGCGAGACTATCGACAAAACATTTGTCATTAAGATTACGGCAGTA
>QNFP01000019.1 GCA_003645535.1 Gammaproteobacteria bacterium
CGGAACTCTTCCAATGTAGCACTGGTCTTCATCCGACCATTCGACTATTTTTAGGTATCGATCACGATTTCGCATTTTTCGTTGCCTTTTCAAGTGCACTACTGACTTCACGAACCTGGTAATGCTTTGCATCAGCACCTGTTTTTCCGCTGATGATGATATTTACACCACTCTTGTGTCTAAATCTTCGATGGCTGCCTTTACCTCCATGGTTAGTGAAACCCGCAGACTCTAGCTGGCTAATCAATTCTCTAATTTTGGGCGGCATTCAATAATGGTACCACAGTGGTACTACTCGCCAACCTTTAGGCTTATAACGCCGCCATCACTGACAGGCAAAAGTGGCGATGCTTTTGCAGCGGCAAAAGGAGTGCCGCTTTTGCCCATCTTGTGCATGGCCTTGTTACATGCATTTTGCTAGACTATGTATTACATTGTAAGACATAATAATTGATTTGGTGAAATTATGAAAAATGAAATGCTAAGCACCCGAATTGACCACGACACTAAGTTAGCGTTCACTAACGTCTGTGAAGATATAGGTTTAAGCACCTCTCAAGCAATAAAGCTATTTGCCAAAGCCGTAATTAATTATGGCGGCATACCTTTCGAGCTGAAAGCGAAACAACCCAATACAGTAACGGCAGCAGCAATTGCTGAGCTTGAATCTGGGAAAGCCAGCACAGCAAAAGATGTTGAAGAGCTATTTACCAATTTAGGCATAGATAAACTTAATGATGCTTAAACTTGAATACTCCACGCAATTTAAAAACGATTTTAAGAAAATAGCTAAACTGCCTATACCTGATGTAGTTGAAGTTGGCCATGTAATCAAGCAATTACAACTTAACAAAACACTGCCCGAAAAATATGTAGACCACCCATTATCAGGAAACTGGCAAAAATATCGTGACTGCCATGTTAAGCCTGATTTAGTTTTAATTTACAAAATCGAATCAAGCACCCTTAAACTCACGAGAATTGGAAACCATAGCGAACTATTTCGCTAGCGTGTAACGCTTTGCTAAGCGGCGTGTTTTTTACGTCCGCTTGAGCTTGTTAAGGGGCCCTTACGCATAATTGGAACGATAAGGCAGAACATGTAAGTCGGACTTGTTTTGACGAGACTGCCAAAGGTCGTATGCATTTTGAAGACGTAGCCAGTGGTCTGCAGATGGTTTTTTAAATACAAGCTCTAAGCGTAATGCCATCTCTGGCGTTATTGCACCTCTGCCATTTAATACCTTTGAAAGTGTTTTACGACTTACATTTAAATGCTCTGATGCATCTGTAATGGTGAGCTCTAAAGGGGTAATTACTAACTCTTTTAGAATTTCACCGGGGTGTGGGGGGTTATGCATGCTCATTAGTGATAATCCTCATAATTAACTATTTCAGCATCTCGACCTATAAACCGAAATGTTACTCTCCAATTGCCACTGACAGAAACAGACCAAATGTTTTTACGGCTGCCTTTTAGTTCGTGTAACCGTAAGCCAGGTAAATCCATATCCTGCGGGCTTTCAGCTTGATCAAGGTTGGTGAGTATTAACCTTATGCGTTTGGCATGTTTTGCTTGAATGCCAGACGGCTTACCAGTTTTGTAGAAACGCTCTAATCCCTTATGTATAAAACTAGTTATCATAGAGCGCATTGTAACCTAAAAGGTTACGAGGTCAAGAAGGCGGTTTTAGGGCTTAACTATTATTGAACGCCACCTGCATCATATGTTCGGAATGCGTGCATGTGTTCATGATCTACCCAAATAGGCGTATAAACGCGCAGCTGCAACATATCATTCCCCAGGTATATGTGCTGCTTGTTGTGGGTTTAATGCGCAAGTTTTGCACTAGCGATACGGTTTAAACTTACACCTGATTCAGCGGCCTCCATAGCAAGATGACGGTGAACATCTGGTGGGACACGCACCATAAATTTTCCGCTATACTTACGTGATGATAGAGGCAGGGGCAACTCTTCTTTGCTTTTACTCATATCAGCAATACAGTCTTTAACAACAGAGCGAATGCCTTTTAATGCCTTTTCAGAGGTAGATGCAAGCCAGCTGAGGCTTGGGAATTCAGCACACAAGCCTATAAACTCTTCATCTTCATCAGACCACATTGCGCGGTATGTATATTTATCACTTTCAAGAACCATGTTGCACCTCGATTTTTTCAATGGCAAGTAACACTTGCTTGACTTGATAGGGCTTAGCTTTACCTTTGAGATTTTGAATATTTACACGAGGATCCCCAGGCCATGGGGTTTGATAGACACAATGACTGCTGCCGCTCTGGCGTGGTTTACCAAAATAATGATTACAAACCTTTACAGGCATCAGCGCAAAACGGGGGCAGGTCTTGCAATACCACATCAGCACATCGTAGACCCCGCTCGCCGGATACGACCGGCAACAACTTAAACTGCATTCGTCACCTTCTTTATGCAGGCAAGTCATTTGTATAGTCGATAAAACCCTGGTCAAAGTTTAGTTCAAGTGAATCCTACCAATTTCGAATGTCGTGACGAATTCTCTGAGGCTACCCAGCTCCTGAATATTTACAACTTCACGCTTAAGGCCTACTTAGGCCGATAAACCTTAATGGGATGATATTCCTTCTGGAAGTTGGGCTGATCTTCCCATTTCAAACCGTTAGTCAAACCACCATCTACCACCATGGCCTGCCCGGTTACAAAGGTCGAACGATTACCTGCCAGCCAGCAAGCCATCTGGGCAATGTCGTCGGGAATACCCGCGCGCGGTATTGCCTGGCTCTTTTCGAACATGGGTTTGACCCGGTCGACCAGATCATCTGACTTACCAACGCTGTTAGCCGCCAGCGGCGTGGCAATAAAACCGGGGCAAATGGCGTTAACACGAATATTATGTTCGCCCAATTCCATTGCCACTGATTTGCTCATGTGGATGACGGCAGATTTTGCCCCTGCATAAGCGTGAGGGCTGTAGCCAGAGTGCAAACCGGCAATACTGCCGGTATTAATAATGCTCCCGGACTGCTGCTTTTTCATAACCGGTGCAGCGTATTTCATACCCAGAAATACGCCCCGCACCAGCACGTCATAGGTCATATCAAACTCGTCGACCGGGGTATCTTCGATCGGACCAAGCACACCGCCAAAGCCAGCATTGTTGAATATACAATCGAGCCTGCCCCAGTTTGAGGTAGCGAGATCTACCGCTGCTTTCACCTGGTCTTCCTGGCGAACCTCGACCTCGGCAAATACCGCGACATCACCCAGCTCTTTAGCCAGAGCCTGACCACGTTCGACCTGCATATCAGCGATAACAACACGAGCCCCCTCTTCTACAAATAAACGTACGCTGCGCTCGCCAATACCACTGGCGCCACCCGTAATTACTGCTACTTTTCCGTCCAGTTCTGCCATAATTTTTCTCCAGTTTCAAAAAAAATAATGTCTATAATAAATAATTTTAACAAATTTAATTTCTTAAAATCCCCATCTCTATCAAGCGCCTTCCTCAATAAAGTGTTCCGACGTGCCGAGACCAATGCCTGATGCTGCCCCGGTTATCAAAACCACTCTGCCCTCAAATTTCATATTCTCACTCCATATTTTCAGGTTATAGTAAATTGGTATCTCGCAATAAGTAGCTTAAGAAACCGCATTCCAGTTATGCTTACCGATCATGCCTTCCATTTATGCTTTCCAATCGTGAAGAGGCATATTCTGTAAAATTTCTCTGATCTCATCTTCTCTGAGCTCCTGTTTTTCCAGCAAGCCACGAGCGATTAATCCGACATAGTTAATATATTCCCGGTCAACCAGCAAATTGATAATGTCTTCGGCAACATTGTCGAGCACGTCGTCATGTTTGTAACTCACATCTAAGTGCTCGGCATTTGGTAAGCTTATTCGCAACTTTTCCAACAACAAAAGCTCCATAAGTGCATCTCGATAATCCTGCCCGCCATGGACATCTCGGAAAGACTTCTTCAGGTATATGGCCTGCGAAACCGGACCCGCGAAACGAATTTTTGTGGTCACCAGTGTTTCACGCACAGCCAGGGGCCACAGTTCATCAAGATCATCAAGCCTCAGATGAACACTGCCAACATGGGGTGTCAGTTCAAACCGAACCACACTCGGATCGCGGCGCGACCTGTGCGTGCCAATTTTTGCACCATACACTCTGCGCCGGTAATAGTGGGAAATCACCACATGACCAGCTTCATGCATGGCTACAGTGACTAGTTCTTTTTCATCACTCATGGCTTGATAGCTTTTATCTATTGCCCCGACTGCTGGAAAGCTAAGAGTAAGCCAAAGCGTTTATCTTTGCCATGGCGGAAGCTACAATTGCTCGGCACACTGCCATAACTTAACAGAGCAAATGACTTAACACAGCGAACCAATGATATGCCAGCAAGCACAGTATCTATCGATGGTATCTACAACGGCGCAGTGAACTGCGGCAACGGCGGTTACATCTGCGGCTTGCTGGCAGGTTTTATTAATGGCGACGCCGAAGTTCGCATCAATAGCGCATTCCCCGTAGAAACTCCTTTAGAGGTAGTAAACACCGCCGATGGCGGTGTAGAGATGTATCTTGATGACAAATGTCTGGGCAGTGCGCGACCCGCAACGCTGGCATTGGACATACCCACGCCACCGGATTTTGAAACGGCACGCCGAGCCAGCGAGGACTTTGTTTTTCTCCACAATGTCGATGTGAAAGGGTGCTTCGTATGTAGTCCGTTGCGAACCCCGGATAAGGGCTTACGACTTTTTATCGGCGCGCTGGAAGGTATCAGACAAAAAACCAGCAATGAAAACCTGGTGGCAGCCCTCTGGCGTCCTGCCCTTAACCAGGCTGACACTGCCGGTAATATTAAGGATGTTTACGTTTGGTCTGTACTGGACTGTCCCGGCGTATACGCGCTGAAACTATCGAAACCGGAATCGGGAGTATTGGTACTAGGCAGCTGCACTGGGAGTATCAAACAGCCGCTGCCAGTCAATCAATCCTACATTGTCTCCTGCTGGCGAATCGCTCCTGTCCTGGTTGGCAAGGAGCATGCAAATGCGGAGGGAAAGGCGGAGGGAAAGGCCGATCGAAAGCTACATATGGGTGTCGCCATCCATTCACTGGATGGTCAACTCATGGCCTGCGCCCGGCAGGTCTGTTTTGATGTGGGCAGTTCACTTCCCAGGCCACCCACATCCAGACTCAAGGGCGAAGCCAAAGCCGCGACCAGAACTTAGGCCAGAAGTTTTTTAGCTAAGGGCTCCATTCGTTTGGCAAGATCGAAATCGAGATGGGTGAGACCCCCGGCACGGTGGGTCAACAAACCTATTTCTACAACATTCCACACATTCACCCAGCGGGGATGGTGGGCCAGCACTTCACATTCGAGAGCAGCCTGAGTCATAAAACCAAAGGCATCGCTGAACGTTTTAAATTCGTAGCGACGATGGATACGGTTTTCAACCATTTCCCAGGGTTCCAGCGCGTCGGCGTTTAGCTCAGCGAGGCTTTTTTCAAGTTCTTCGGGGCTTAGTAGTGGTGGTTTACTCATAGCGGTTATCCTGTCATTTAATTAAGACCTCTGATCAAACCACAGGCTCGCATCTTACGCCTGGACTTAATCAGATGATTTGCACAATGCAATCCATTTATCGGCGTCAAAATGCCATAGTTGATATGTGCAATGCAACCAGAACAAAGTTTATAAACCTTGCCGAATACTACTAATCAATAGCTTCGCCCGGAGGCCTGGCGTCGTTGGCGCCGACATCGTAAGGTGGCCAGTTATACAAATCCACATCAATTTTTGCGAGCTTATCCTCCAGGACGGCGCCCCCTATAGTGATGTCAACAGGAACGACCTGCGGGCCGGCAGTGAGTTGCCTGACTTTTGCCCAATCGACATCATAAATAAGATTTTCACCATACAGATCGACATTCGACTCATACAGGTAAGGATTAAGCGCCATAACCGCGCGGCTAAACATGTCTATTTTTGCGCCGTATTCGGTAACGGGCTCATAACTGGTCATCACTAACCGGCCCGCCTGCTTGCCGACCACGAGTGGCTGATCAATCATGCGTACCGATGTATCCACCGGGATGGCCGCAAAAAAGGTAGATGCATCCTCCGGGTAAAGATGGAGACAGCCGTGGCTGGTACGCATGCCCACACCCCATGGCCGATTGGTGCCGTGAATAAAAATACCGTCAAAACCGGTTTGTACGGCCAACATACCCATGGGGTTGTTGGGCCCCGGGGGAACATATTTTGGAAAATTAGTATCGCCATTGGCAGCGTGCTCTCTACGAATAGATTCTGGCACAAACCAGCCAGGATCTCGGTGCTTGCCCGTTATCCTGGTTTTTCCAAGGGGCGTAGACCAGCCTTCGCGGGCGATACTGATAGGCAGCGTGATGACTTTTTTAGGCTTACCTTTTTTCGCAGGTAGAAAATAAAACAGGCGCCGTGCCGAGATGTTAACGACGACGCCCTTCCACGGCTTGGGAGGCAAAATAAACTCTGTAGGGACCACAACATTGACATGGACGCCGGGATACCAGACATCTACATCTGGATTTGCCCAGGTGATTTCGTGGTAACCCAGATCAAAATGCCGAGCGATATCAACCAGTGTGCTTTCCTTGCCTGGCGCCACGATCTGTACGGCTCCCACCACACTGGAACCATCCGTCGGCAATTCATAAGTACTTGCCTTACTGAACTGGCTGGCAGTGAGTCCAGTAAAGGCAAGAACAACCATAATAAAAGCAGTAAGTATTTTCATCGTCTAGTAATTTACTGTAAAGCTGTCCAAAATAACAATCCGACTTTTTGTGCTGGGCGCGATAATTGCTTACACTGCGTCACAGGTTTCTACCAAAAAAACGAATACTGGAAGATGCGAAGTTTTGCCTAAGCACGCAAAACAACTCTGGCTACCAAAAAAGCCACCAAAAAATACGGCGACTTCCAGTCAATTGATGAACACCTAACTGACGATTAACACACAATGCATCATCCATTTCGACTCACTGCTGTCACTTTATGGATCTCGATTTTATTACTTGCCAGCTTATCCGCTGTTGCTGACAATAATCTACTTCGTCCATCGACATGGGTACTAATTGACACCCGGCATACGACTCTCACGGTGATGCAGGACGATGAAGCTGTTGCCTATTTCAAGAACATTTCTATCGGCCGGAAAGGCGCAGCACCCTTACACCTGCTGGGCGATAACACAACCCCTCAGGGAACCTATCGGATTTCTGAGAAACGAACCAAAAGCAAGTATACGTTGTTTTTCAGTCTCGACTACCCAACGACAGAACATGCCGAACTGGCACTGGAACAAGGCTATATAAAACCCGTGCACTACGAGTCGATTCTGGCAGCACATGCCCGGGGTAAAATGCCACCTGCTTCCACCCCTCTGGGAGGAGCGATTGGCATACACGGTATAGGCAAAGGTAGTTTGTCTGTCCACCACCAATATCATTGGACCAATGGCTGTGTTGCCCTTGACGACAAGCAAATCAGAGAATTCGAACGCTGGGTATCACCTGGCACACGCGTTGTCATTCGATAAGAACGCACATCACTCGGTAAAGCCTGTATCACTGAAAAAGCAAGCCGCTGAAAAAGCAAACCGCCGCAAAATCCGTAGCCTGAAAGCGAACAGCACAGGCACTTCATTGCCATTATATGCCTCTTCAGCGCCTGCTGAGTAGCCGCCGCTGATAGAGAAGAGCCCCGAGTTCCGAGGCTCTATTTTAACTTACTGCTTTTAACCCACTTCGCAAGCAAAGTAGACTGCCAGCTATTTCATCATGGTTTTCTTAAACATACGGTCTACTTTTGCATCTGTTTCGTTGGCAGTATTTTCAGCTGATGCTGCACGTGCAAGAGCGTCCGCAGATTGCGCAACGGCCTGATCTGCAGTGACCTGAGCAGCAGTAGCGCTGCGTTGCGCCGCATCTGCTGATGTTTGCGCCTGCTGTGCCATCGCGCGAACCTTATCCAGGTCGGAATTGCTGGCACAGCCAACCAGGCTTACTGCAGCGACTAGTACGACAGCATAAGAGAGCTTTTTCATAAAATGATCCTTTTTAAATATAGACATGGTGCAATATTAGTAAAACATCGGTACAACAGATGCACTGCACTGCACTAAAACCTGCTAGCGCGGTGCAGCCCCGACAGTATGTACTGCGTTGCTATATAGATCAATACACCTGGCACATGAGCCGATAACTGTCATGTGCATATCTGCACAGCTTATTATCCTGAATGCTTGAGCACCTGAGCACTTGATTACCTGCCCTTACCGGCCAGGCGATTCTCGACCTCAGCCACCAGATAGTATGTCTGTGCAAGCGTATCCGCAGTCACGCTAATGGAATCAATTCCCAGTTCTACCAGAAACTCCGCCATTTCCGGATAATCTGATGGTGCCTGGCCACAAAGACCAGAATGCCGGTGATTGCGTTGGCAGCCTTCAACGGCGAGACGGATCATCTGTTTTACCCCAGGATCACGCTCATCAAAATCGAAAGCAACAATATCTGAGTCCCGATCAACACCCAGGGTCAACTGGGTTAGATCGTTGGAGCCAATGGAAAACCCGTCGAACAACTGAGCAAAAGCATCTATCTGGATAACATTGTTAGGGATCTCACACATAACATAGATCTGCAAACCGTTATCGCCCCTTGCCAGGCCATAATTTGCCATTGCCGCAAGCACCCTGCGAGCTTCTTCAACTCGACGACAAAAAGGAATCATCACAATAACGTTACTCAAGCCCATAACATCGCGCACCCGCTTTATGGCTCGGCATTCCAGTTCAAAACCCTCGGCATAGTTGGGGTGGCAATACCGTGACGCACCTCGGAAACCGATCATGGGGTTATCTTCGGCCAGCTCAAAATCACTGCCACCGATAAGGGCCGCATATTCATTACTTTTAAAATCCGACATACGCACAACTACTGGTTTGGGGTAAAACGCTGCAGCAATCACACCCACGCCTTCTGATAAGCGCTCTATGAAATAGTCAGCTGAAGACTCATGTAAACGAGTGAGCTCCTGGAGCTGGCGGCGATCGTCGTCGGAAGTGACCTTAGCTGGATATAACAAAGCCATCGGATGGGCTTTTATATGCTCGGTAATAATAAATTCCATCCGCGCCAGACCCACGCCATCGTTAGGTAGCATGCAGGTTTTAAAAGCGAGCTCCGGATTACCCAGATTAACCATGACTTTTGTCCTGGTTCGAGGCATGTCAGCGACGTTTATCCTGTCGACACTAAACGGCAGTTCTCCTGCAAAAACTACACCCTCTTCTCCCTCAGCACAGGAAACGGTCACCATCTCACCGCTAACAAGTTTTTGCGTGGCATTTCCCGTACCAACTAACGCGGTAACACCCAGTTCACGAGCGATAATGGCTGCATGGCAAGTTCGCCCACCCATATCGGTGACAATCGCTGCGGCTTTTTTCATTACCGGCTCCCAATCCGGTGCAGTGGTATTTGCCACCAGCACCTCACCGGCCTGAAAGGTTTCCAGCTCACTGGCATTATTAATAATTCGCACTTTTCCGATAGCGATAGTAGTGCCAACCGCGCGGCCGGTGGTCAATATCACACCCTGCCTGCTATCGAGCCGATATTGCTGGAGTTCTATGCCCGAGCGTTGCGATATCACTGTTTCCGGTCGGGCCTGAAGCAGATACATCTTGCCGTCTAAACCATCCTTCGCCCACTCCATGTCCATGGGCGTATAGCGTTTAGCAAGCTTTGAATAATGATTTTCAGTGCGAATACAATAATCCGCCAGTGTTAGTACATCGGCATCAGAGAGGCAAAACTTGCTACGTTCCTCAGCACTGGTAGTGACTATCTCAGTATTTGTATTGCCCTCACCCAGGGCATAAATCATTTTCTTTCTCTTGCTACCAGGCTTACGTCTCAAGACGGCGCGGTGACCCTGTGCAAAGGTAGGTTTGTGTACATAAAACTCATCAGGTTCCACCGTGCCCTGCACGATTGTCTCACCCAGGCCCCAGGCTCCGGTAATCAGGGCTGCATCCTGAAATCCTGTTTCGGTATCGATCGAAAACATAACACCGCTGGAAGCAAGATCCGCACGTATCATCTTCATGACGCCAATGGACAGAGCCACGCTGAAGTGATCAAATCCCTGATCTACACGATAATGAATAGCGCGGTTGGTAAAAAGGCTGGCAAAGCAACGTCGACAGGTATCGAGCAACTGATCATCGGAGTCGATATTTAGATAGGAATCGTGTTGGCCCGCAAAGGAAGCCTCCGGTAAATCCTCCGCTGTTGCCGACGATCTGGCGGCCAGGGATATCGGGTCGTCATAGCTGCTGCGCAGGTGTCTGCAGGCCGACAATATTTCTAACTGCAAGTCATCAGGTAAGCCCGCTTCGTAAACAATGGCGCGTGCTCGGGCCCCACAATTAGCTAATGAACCAATGTCATCTGCATCGAGTCGCTCAAGAGTATCGCGCAGAGCAGGCCACGCCCCGGCCTCATCAAGCATATAACCATAGGCTGAAGCAGTGATTGCAAAACCGTTAGGTACGTTCACCCCCTGGGGAACCAGTTGGCGATACAGCTCCCCTAAAGAAGCGTTTTTACCGCCCACCAATGCGACATCGCCAAGGGACAGGCTTTCAAACCAGCGTATAAATCGGGGCGCATCAGCCATCACCATTAACTCGATTATCACCACATGAATGTAACCATGTGACTATAACCACGGCCCAAACCTTTACAAACCTGTACAGATCAATTGTTTTGCAATTGGCGGCGGTCAACGAGCACTGTCAATTCACTTTCCAGGTGCGTATTGGTGCCCTGTATAAACGCTGACTTACATCAGCAATGGCTTACATCTGGATAACGCCTTTTTCCATCAGGCGGGTTATCTCGGCTTCTTCATAACCCAGTTCATCCATGATTTCTGCACCGTTTGCCCCCAACTCCGGACCGAGGCGAGCGGGAACCTTAGCAGAGCCCTGCACCCAGAACGGGCTATTGATTTGCTGACCGCGGCCGGAGTTATGACCTTCGACATCAATAATCATATCGTTCAACAATGCCTGGGGATCATCGATCACTTCTTCAAAACTGGCGACGGCACTAAAAGTGATGGAATTGTCTCTCAGCCGCTGCCGCCATTCTTCACAATCGCGGGATGCAAACACCTCACGCAGAATTGGTGCCAGTTCTCTGCCGTGTTTATGGCGATCTTTCGTTTTCTCGAACCTTGGGTCTTCGGCAAGATCAGGCCGCTCAATGGCCTTAACGAATTTCGGCCAGTTTTTATCCTCCTGCAATACGATGATGGATAACCAGCGTTCATCTTTGGTCTGGTAATGATTAACCAGGGCATTACCCGGTGCGTTCGGCCTCATACGCTTGGCTGGCGGTGCTCCGGCCAATACGCCAGAGAGGTTGCTGGCACCAGCCCATAGACCATTGGCCATCAAACTGCTGTAGACTTTTGCGCCCTTACCCGTGCGCTCCCGCTGGTAAAGCCCTGTCATGATGGCTGCGTACAGTGTCATGGCGCTGGGGTGATCCCCCATAGCCAGCGCAGGCAGGGTCGGTTCGCTATCGGCGGTACGGACAATATCCATCAGCCCGGTACGCGCCCAGTAGGCGTTGCCGTCAAAGCCCGGTGTATTTGCGTCATCACCTTTTTCGCCGTAACCAGTAATTTGCGCATAAATAAGTCGGTCATTTCCTGGGGCCAGATCTTCGTAGCGAATTTTTAACTTTTCCAGCACTTTGGGCGGGAAGTTGGTGATAAGCGCATCAGCCTCGCGCACCAGCTTTTTGAGCACGTCATATCCTTCCTCTGATTTCAGGTCCAGGGCAATACTGCGCTTGTTGCGGTTGTCCTGTTGCCAGGCATAGGGAAAATCCAGGGGCATAAAGGGAGGCCCCTTGTGCGCATGGCGCAGTGGATCGCCCATGCCGGGCGGTTCCACCTTGATCACATCAGCACCGAAATCGGACATGATAGCGCCGCAGCCAGGTCCGAAAATAAAGGTGGAAACTTCTATCACTTTAATTCCAGTGAGAACAGATTGTGCTTGCGTCATAACTTTTATCTCCGTCTTTAAAAAATTTGAATTATCTTTTTTTTCTAGTTTTACATCCCCGAAAAACTCTTGCTCACCTGATATCAGCGTTCAACGCGGCCTCTACCAACGGCAATCTATCATTTCCAAAATACATATCATCACCATTAACAAACATCGTTGGCGAGCCAAAGCCACCGCGGTCTATCAGCTCTTCCGTATTACTGCGCAAGCGATCTTTTACATCAGCTTCCATGATTCGTTGAAAAAAAACGTTAGCGTCGAGGCCAACCTGCCTACAGATTTCAGTTAGTACGTCCCGCCTGGAAATATCCTTTAGTTGGCCCCAGTAGGTCTCAAATAGTGCTTGAGCGTAGGCCGGCAATACCCCTTCATCGAGGGCTACATAAGCGCCGCGCATACAGTCCACCGCACGCACCGGAAACACCTTTGGCCAGGCAATGCTGACACCACAATATAGAGCCCAGTCCTGCAAGTCCTTGTCGCCATAAACCGCTTTGACCGGATTTGGATTGGCACGGGTTTCATAAATATCCTGGTTCACCGCATTAAAAACGCCGCCGACTAAAATGGGTCGCCATTGAATTTCAGCGCCGGCCCGCTCACACAAAGCTTCGATGCGACTAAACGCCAGGTAGGTCCAGGGGCTGGAGCAGTCAAAAAAGAATTCAAGCGTAGCCATATTGCCCTCGTACTTATTATTACTGGTCTACCTATTTTCTCGCCGGGTTATTTCCACGCCCTGTTTTCAGGTATTACTCCCTGGCCCTATTTCCTGTCCCTATTTCCAGGCCTTACTTCCAGGCAAAAACGGGCTGCTCAAAGTGATCCACCCGGGTATGCCGACCATGTAAACACACCTCACGAAACTGATACATTACCGCAGCGGTCGGCGCATGGACAAAGTTTTCCTCAACCAGTAGCCGAATTACCGGACGATCACTTTCTGGAATATCCAGAAACACGGGTGAATCGGGACGATTGAGTTCAGTAAAACTGACCAGATGAATAGACGCCACTTCATCCGGGTTAGCCCGCATGGATGCATCTAAACCCGCCCACACCACCACGGGAGTAATCAGGTAGCCGGATCTGGTCTGATAGTCATCGAGTACACCGAGCACATTTTCCTGTGGCAGGTGCAGATCAATTTCCTCATGCATTTCCCTCAGCACTGCTGTCACGGGCGTTTCGCCTGTATCGATACGGCCTCCCGGCAAGGCCCATTGACCTTTGTGGGATCGAAGTTTTGACGAGCGCCGGGTCAGCACAATAGCACCCTCGCCATCTTCCGTTGCTACCATAACTAGTGCCACCGCAGCGTGCTTTAGCCCTTCATCCGGTTGGTTTTGTACCGGGAAGCCCGTCACTCTATCCGCCACCTTCTGCCTAAGTTCAGTGCTTAGCTGGTATTCCAAAATCATCTCCACTGTTTCTACGCTTATCAGAGCTTCCTTAGATTCGCGGCCAAAATCAATAGCCTCAAAATATACTTATTCAAAGCGGTCGCGCCAAACATTAAACACGGCCTATACTGATGCCAACTATATGTTATTAGCAATCATTCACGAATAATAAATTACAGGGTGTCACTATGAGCAATCAACAACTCAAACATGTACTCGATGGCTATAAGGTTCTCGATTTCACTCACGCCTTAGCCGGGCCAACCGCCACGCGCCTGATGGTTGAAATGGGCGCCGAGGTCATCAAGGTGGAAATACCGCCAGTAGGCGATATGACCCACGCCTTCCCCACCGTTCGCAATAAACGCAGCGCCTTTTATATTCAGCAGAATCGTGGCAAAAAGAGCTTGTTTATCGATGTAAAAAAGCCCGAAGGCCTGGCCATCATAAAAGATATGATCAAGGAAGTAGATGTGCTGGTGCAGAATTTTGCACCGGGAGCTTTCGGCCGTATGGGACTCGATTATGAAACCCTGTCAGCCATCAATCCGAAACTGGTGATGTGCTCGATCTCCGCCTTTGGCCAGACCGGCCCTCTGGCCGAGCGACCCGGTTACGACTTTATCGCCCAGGCAATTGCCGGGGTCACCCATGTTAACGGCGAACCGGATCGCCCACCGTCAATACCGGGCCTGGGCATTGGTGATGTCATGACCGGTGTACACGGGCTCGGCGCTATTGCCTGCGCATTGTTATACCGCGAGAAAACGGGCCGAGGTCAGCATCTCGATATCTCCCTGTTAGACAGTTATTACCACTGCCACGATCTCAACATAGCGCTTTACAGCGTTTCTGACGGCAAGATCAACCCAACTCGTAATGGTTCGCACGTAGCCGCAGGCGCGCCCCTGGGTATTTTCAATGGCAAGGACGCCGATGAATTTATCGCCATTGCCTGCGCTACCAACCGACAATGGCGACAATTGTGCTCCGCAATGGATAGGGAAGACCTTGCTCGGCATCCGGAATATGCTGACAACGGGGAGCGGGTTCGCAAAAGAAACGAAATTATCACGCTCATCAATGACTGGATTGCCAGTCACGAAACTACGGCTGATGCGCTGGCAAAATTCGACGAATATCGGGTGCCTTATGCGCCGGTGCTGGATATCGGCCAAACCGTTAATCATCCCCACCACCGAGCACGGGGTACAGTCCGCACCATCAAGGATGATGATTTTGGCGAGTTCGATGCACCAGGCTTTCCCTTTCGGTTTTCGGATTTTCCTGAGCAGCTCGACCTGAGAGCACCCCACAGAGGTGATCACAATGGCGAAATATTAGCCGAATACCTGGGCATGTCCGATCGAGATATAAAAGCTCTTGAAGAGCAAGGCATTCTGGTCACCGAACAGACAAAACATCTGGCGAAAAGGCAGGCCTCTTAGTACGCAGTTTTTACCAACTATAATCCGGGATCATAACCCCCCGTTAATCACCTGGGACAGGAGTAAACACCATGGCTGATACAGCCAGTAATAAGACCGTGACTATAAAGAACGAAGGCGCAGTACGTTATTTGACACTGAATCGACCCGACAAATTAAACGCCATGAATAGAGTATTGTCTGATGAATTGTCAGCAGCACTTAGCGCGGCCGATAAAGACCCCGATGTCGCAGTGATGGTTATTACCGGTGAAGGTCGTGCCTTCTGTGCTGGAGCGGATCTGTCCGGTTCCGGTGAATCACCCCCCTCCCGAGAGATAGCAGACGAAGTTAGTCATAGCATCACTTTTTATCAACAGATGGTCACATTGAACACACCCATGATTGCCGCTGTCCACGGTTATGCCCTGGGTGGCGGCTGCAATCTGGCCATTAGTTGCGACATGGTAGTGGCTGCGGACAATGCCGTATTTGGCTATCCAGAAGTGAAACTCGGTATGCCTGCGGCCGGGGTCTCGCCGCCCCTGGTTCATCAAATTGGTCGCAAGGCGGCTTTTGAATTACTGGTGCTATGTGAAAATATCAATGCTGAAAAAGCGTTGGAATTCGGCATGATCAACCGCATTGTCGCTCCGGATCAATTAATGTCCACAGCCACAGGAATCGCGGAACAACTAGCTGGCTACGACCACGATGCACTGTGGCTGACCAAGCAGCTTATCCGCCGCTGCGCAGACATGCCGCTGCCCAGTGCTTTGGAGCTCGGCCGCGATATCGCTCTCGCGGCAGGTATGTATAAATAGCGTGTGCTAATAGCGCATACAAAGAAAAAGACTAAACGAGGATGCAACTATGAAAGCCTACGAAATCAACTCCAAAGGTATCGATGCCCTGGCACTGACTGAAAGGGAGTCCGCGCCCCTGGGACCTCGCCAGGTGCGTGTGCAGATACGTGCGTCTTCGCTAAATTACCGCGATTTGCTAACTGTCATGTACGGTGGCATGGGCGGTAAGCTCCCCCTGATACCCAACTCCGACGGCTGCGGTGAAATTTTAGAAACCGGATCGGAAGTCACTCTCTTTAATGTTGGAGACAAGGTCGTTACCACGTTTTTCCAGCGCTGGATCAGCGGCGAAATCAGCGCAGATGTAATGCAAAGTTCTCTGGGCGGCGCTATGGACGGGGTACTGGCGGAGGAAATTGTTCTCGATGAACTCGGGGTCGTGGCGTTGCCCGAACACATGAGTTTTGAAGAGGGCGCGACGCTTTCCTGCGCGGCGCTGACCGCCTGGCAATCTATGGTTGTTAAAGGTGGCGTTAAAGCCGGTGATATTGTCCTCGCCCTTGGCACCGGTGGCGTATCTATTTTCGCCCTGCAATTTGCGGTGATGCACGGCGCCCAGGTGATGATCACCTCCAGTAGCGACGAAAAACTTGAGCGGGCCAAACAGCTCGGTGCCTGGCAGACCATAAACTACAACACCGACCCCGACTGGCATAAAACTGTCCTCAAGCTCACCGACGGCCAGGGTGTTGATCAGGTTCTGGAAGTCGGTGGCGCGGGGACTCTGGAAAAATCCCTTACCGCCACTCGTTTCGGCGGCATGGTCGGTCTAATCGGAATCTTGTCCGGTATAGGTGGTGCGGTGAATCCAGATGCCATACTGCGCAAATCAATTAACTTGCAGGGAATTTATGTGGGCAGTCGCACCATGTTTGAAGATATGAACCGCGCGCTGACAGCCCATCAAACCAGGCCGGTTATCGACCAATTTTTCGATTTTGATCAGGCTCCCGATGCTTACCGCTGCCTGGAACAGCAGGGTCACTTTGGTAAGGTGGTTATTCGTTACTAAAGAACACCTATCGAGCGTCCCCTTAACGGATGCCAAAATCATCAAACTCTTTGAAGCTCCGCTGGCGACAAATCAATATTTTCGGGAAGCGTGGCAGGATCAATCGATAATCCAATCAACAGCTTTACCGGGCTTTCCATTTTCTCGGAGTGCAACCACCGTGGTGGGGCTATTAAGCGAGTTCCAGGACCAATTCTGTGTTCAACACCAAGGGCCTCATCTTTAAGAATGAGTTCACCTTCCAAAATATAATCCTGCGCATAAAAATCGTGCCAATGAGTATCTCGTTCGCCGGGCTCTAATACGAGTTCCAGTAGCCAGAGGTTAGCCGCTTTGATTTCATCGATGGCCTGCTCTCTCTTAGTAAATGCATTTTCAGTGACGATTAAACCCATGACTTTCTCCTTATTATTTATTTTCAATGTACGGATAACTTTATTGCTTTTTTAGTTTAGCAGGCAGCGGCTGAGTTGCCAAAATCTAGTGCATCAGTTATCTCTACCCTAAATTACACAATTGCTTAAACATTTGTCGAGCACTACACTCTTTTGCGCTGATCTAACTTTGCACTCGTCTAACTTTATACGCGTCTAAAAAAGTTCAACAACATAATAAATACTGGCTAACTGACAGCAAGCTAGCTGCGGGGATTACGCAACATGATCGAGAAATTGCTGACCGTAGGGTGGAAAGGACGGTTCGTGTCTTTCGTAGGCCTATTAATTGTCAGTGTCGCCGCCTGGCAGCAACTGCCAGATTTACAGATCGACCGGAGCGACAACAAACTCATCAGCCCTACTGACCCCGGCTGGATTGATCTACAGCGTATGGAGGAGGATTTTGGCGCTGAAGAAACTGTACTCATCTATTTCCGCGACGCTGACCTCTGGACCACAGAGCGATTAAAACAAATTCAAAAGCTGACTTTTGATCTGGAAGATACATCCGCAATTAGCTCCGTCAGCAGTTTATTATCGGCAACGAATATCCGCGATAAAGGCGATTATGTTGTTGCCGAGCCCCTGGTTGATATTGTTCCTCGATCAGCTGAGGGCATTGAGGAAATCAAAGGCGATGCCCTATACAGCCCGATCATGCGTGATGCCGTCATATCCGACGATGCGCTATCAACAACGGTCAGCATTGGTTATCACCGAGATTCCGAAAACCCCAATCTTAGCACCGAAATATACGACATCATCGAGGCGTTTATCGAACCGCTGCGGAAAGACTTCGATGTCATATTCCAGGTCGGCAGCCCACGGCTGGAATATGAAATTGACCGGGGTCTGTTTCAGGATCTGAAAAAACTGATACCGGCGGCGGTATTTGTTTTGATTGTGACCATTGGCGTCTTTCTGAAGTCGGTGCGCGTTCTGCCTATCCCACTGATAACCGCCGGCCTCAGTGTCCTGTGGACCCTGGGATTTATGGCGGCAACCGGGATACCGATCACGCTGCTTACCGCAATGGTGCCGGCGCTGATTATCGTTATCGGCTCGACAGAAGATGTGCATATGCTCTCCGCCTATATGGCCGGACTCGGTGAGAGTGAATCGTCCAATCGTCAATCTGCAGTGGCTTCGATGGCCAGACGTGTCGGCGTGCCAATTCTAATTACATCGCTAACAACTGCCGTTGGTTTCATAGTAAATACAGTGTCGGAAATCCCCCTGATTAGAGAATTCGCGGTGGTCAGTGCCTTTGCAATGGTCGCCAATCTGGTCGTTACAGTACTGGCATTGCCATCGCAATTGATTCTGTTCGGACCATCGAAAAGCAGTATAGATACTAAAGAACAAGTGCCCACGGGCCTGATTGGTAAGGTCGTCATCTTCGTTGAACAGGTCACCGATCGATATGCCACTGTGGTCGTCACAGTCTTTGCCATAGTGTTGCTGAGTATTGGTATGTACGTACCCGATGTGCGGGTCAACAACGATCCCCTGTCTTATTTCCAGCCCGATCACCCCTTTGTCAGCGATGCCAATCAATTGGCTGATGAACTTTCTGGCCTGAAAATTTTTAGCGTGACCTTCAGCAGTGTCATTCCCGAATATTTCAGCACCACCGAGGGCGTCAAAAAAATCGCCGCCGCCCAAAAATTACTCGAAGACCAGGAGCTTTACGGTAAGACCCAGTCCTTCGCCGACATTGTCAAAATCATGCATCAGGAAATGCACCGGGGCGATACGGCCTACTACGGCATACCTTCTGATCAGAAGGATCTGGATCTTTATGTACAGACCTTTAGCCGCGATGATATTCAAGCCTTTGTCACCGAAGATTATGCCCGAGCGCGAATCATGGTGAGGCATAACCTGTCCAACTCACTAGCACTCATCGAGGCCCTCAATAACCTGGAAATTGAACTCAATAAAGTGCTCGGTGATGAAGTTGAGTTCGCGATGACGGGCAAAAACCTGATGGTTAATCGCGCTGCCCAACATCTGATATCTGGACAGCTATCATCACTGTTACTAGTGCTCACTATTATTTTTCTGCTTTTTAGTATCCTCTATACCTCCGTTCTCGCCGGCCTGTTGGCACTCGTGCCCAATGTGGTACCGGTGGTGCTCAGTTTTGGATTTATGGGCATGCTGGGTGTACCTTTGAACCCGGCGACAGCAATGGTTGCTGCCATCGTTATCGGCGTGGCGGTCGATGATACGATTCATTTGATGACCCGCTTTGGTGTCGAGAGCCGTCTGCATCTGAGCGAATCCGATGCAGTGCGCGCCACCATCCGCGGCCAGGCCGTACCGATCATCTCGACCTCGGTGGCGCTGGCTTTCGGTTTTAGTGTGCTGGTATTTTCTAATTTCAGCGTGGTAGCGCAATTTGGCTTGCTGGCGGCCGCAGCAATGCTATATGCCATGATCTCGGATCTTATGCTGATGCCAATTTTGCTGCGGCGACTTCGACTGGCAACGGTCTGGGATATCGTCGCCCTCAAACTTGATCGAGATGTACTTGTTGAATGCCCTTTGTTTCAGGGCATGTCACCCTACCAGATAAAAAAAGTGGCACTGTTGTCGCATATGCAGGATTTCGATGCTGGGGAAACCATCCTTAAACGAGGTGAGCGCAGCAGCGGTATGTACGTGCTCTTGAAGGGGACGGCGCAAGTACAGTTTGATAAAGATGAACTAACTCTCGATCTGGATGTACTCAAACCTGGTGATGTATTTGGAGAGATTGGTTTTTCTGGAACTGATGTCGAACGGACCGCTACCGTGGTCGCCATAGAACCAATCTCGGTCGTCCGGCTAGATGAAGCGAGCACCCAGAAGGGTCTTAGGTTCTATCCGACGTTGGCATCGAGACTACATCGAAATATCAGCAATATTCTGGGCGCACGTTTGGTGGAATCCCACGACCGCCTGGCCGACGCAGTAAGAAAGCAGCCGGTATAAATAATGGTTGGGCTTACAATTCGTTTGAGCTAGTCAAACACGAATACACCCGCATCATGCCAAATGACGTTTGCGCTTAGCAGCCAGCCGTTGGGCCTGTTTAGGTGCACCAATCTCCGCATAGCCCTGTTCAGCCTGGTATAGCAGTTGCTCGCTAACGGCCTCATCGCCGAGCGATGCCGCAAGTTCAGCACGCCATTCGAGCAGAGCTATCCCAAGTGAGCGTGCCCCGGTGCGTTCGATAAGTTCTGAGGCAGCAGCCAGAGCTGCTTCGCATGCCGCGGTTTCGTTCTGACGCAATAGCGCTCTCGCGAGGATACCCTGAGCTACAGCTTCATATACCTTTCGCTGCGAGCGTCGGCAAAGCTTTATCGCTTCTTCTGCAGCAGCCGCCGCCGCTGTCAAATCGCCAGTGGCAAGCAGGGCCTCGGCCAGCAATGTCGCCGACCAGCCCGTCATTTCGTTCTCTACGTGCCCATGGAGGTGGAGCGCGTCCCGCGCCGGTGCAATTGCGTCAACTGGATGTCCGGCGGCAAGATGGGCGTAGCCGAAGGCGAGCTGAGTCAAAGCGACCAGGTTCGCCGGTTCGTCCATGCTGCCACTAATCGCCTTGAGCTGGTGCGCGCAGGCAAGTGCCTGCTCCGCGTCATTGGCACGACAGTGGGCTTCGGCGGCCAACAACAGGGCATAGCCGGCCATTTCTGAGGTGCCATCCTCCTTGGAAAGGCGCAGGCAGTGGCCGAGCTCTTCGAGTCCCTCCGGCATTTGACCCATAATGCATAGGCAATAGCCGCGCCAAATCAAGAACATGGAATAGGGATTAATACCACTAATCCACTCCTCGGGCGGGATATCTCGTGGAAATTTGGCGAGTCCATCGTCCGCCACCTCGAGCACTTCCGGGAGCCGTCCCGCGTGGCCGAGTGCGTCAACGAGGAATAGCGACGCGTTGGCCTGGACGCCAATATCATCTATTTCGAGTGCCGCGCCTTGGTTCTCGATGGTCAATTCCAGATAGGCCACCATGTCTCCAGCACTGTTAAGCGCGAAGCTATAAGCCTGCGACAGACTGAGGTGAGCACGGCTATCTCCCATCGTATTCGCAAGGGTCTGCCCCTCTTCCAGCAGGGATCGCGCTTCGTCAAGCCCGGCAGTGGTGCTCAGGCTCAGGCCCAACAGCCGCGTGCAGGCGGCGATACCGAGCGTCGCAATCTCGTTATCCTCAGGCAGCTCGCGTGCTAGCAGATGTACCCGCCGCCAGTGATGGGTCGAGGAAGCAAAGTCGGTAAGCCCTACCCACTCGGCCGCACGCCGATGCCAACGTGCGGCATAGAGCGCTTCATCGGCCTCGTCCCAATGGTGTGCTAACAGCGCAGCGTGTTCATCACTGTGTTTTGGATTTTGTTGCTCAATCGTGGCCGCCACGGCAGCATGCAGCTGACGCCTGCGCCCGTGTAATTGGCTGACAAGCGCGACTTCCTGGGTCAGTGGATGCTTGAAGGAGTAATCGGTAACACGATAAAAACCTCGTTGGTAAATAAACTCAGCGTGACGAAGCCCGGTCAGTGCGGCCTTCAGTTCATCCCTGGATAGCTCGGCAACTTCGCCCAGCAGTGATTCCGTGAAGTCCTTGCCGATTACCGAAGCCACCTGGAGCAAACGCTTTTCACGTTCGGGCAGACGATCAATTCGCGCTGCCAGCACTGCCTGCACAGTGGCGGGCACCACAAGGTGCTCAACGGGTGTCGTCAAACGATAGGCACCCCATGTGCCTTTAAGACGACCAGACTCGATTAGTGATTGTGCTATCTCCTCCGCAAAAAAAGGGTTGCCCCCTGTTTGCCCGTGGACTAAATCAGCCAGACTGGCCAGACTTGGATCGTGACCAAGCTGCTCAGACAGCATGTCGCTAATGTCTTCTGCGCCCAGTGCCATCAGCGGGATCTGCCGATACCATGATTTCTGCATCCACTGAGCGTGATACTCAGGCCTAAAGTTCAGCAAGAGTAGGCTCCGAGAATTCGCGCTGGCATCAACTAGTCTTTCAAGGAATTCGGCGCTCGCCGAGTCGATCCAGTGTAAATCTTCAATCAACGTAACTGTTGGTACCCCGGCACCGATACCATTAATTAACTGGCACATCAGCTCGACAAGTTGCCTCTGGCGCTCGTCCGGGTCGAGCGTTAGTTCAGCCTGTTGCGGATCGGCCACCCCGAGGAAGTCGCTAAGGAGTGGCAAGGCTTCTGCGTAATGCTGGTCGAGCCGGTTGAGACCGGTGACAATCTTTTCGCGTGCCCTGAGATCATTATCCCCAATCGTAATACTGAAATAACTGCGGAACAGTTCCAGAATTGGCAATAGAGGGAGGTTACGCCCATGGGCCACCGCTCGCGCTTCAAATACCTGCAGACCGCTGGCTCGACATTGTTCTAAAAATTCGTAGCACAGGCGACTTTTGCCTGCGCCCGCTTCAGCGACAACACCGATCACCTGCCCATTTCCGGTTTCTGCCTGTCCAAGTGCGTCTTCAAGAGAATGCAAATCAGTCGCGCGCCCAACCAAGCTAGAGAGACCGCGGGCACGAGCGGTGTCTAAACGCGTATGGGATTCAACACTGCTGCTCAGACGGTGGACTCGCACCGGGGCAGCTATACCCTTGACAGGAAATTCGCCGATATCGTCGAGGATGAAATAGCCGCTGACCAGCTCAGCAGTCGCGGGAGCCAGGTAACATTGGTTCTGCTCGGCAAGACTTTCCATACGCTGCGCGAGGCCCACCATGTGTCCCTGGGCTGTATAGTCCATGCGCAGATCGTCGCCGATGCTGCCGACTATCACCTCGCCCGAATTAAGCCCCATGCGGGTGGCAAAGCTGACGCCGTACTCACTTTGTATCTTTGTCCCATAGTGAGCGATCTCCTCCTGTAGATGGAGCGCCGCGTAACAGGCCCGTTGTGCATGGTCTTCGTGGGCAATCGGCGCACCAAACAAAGCCATGATGCCGTCACCAGTGTACTGATTCACAGTGCCTTCAAAACGATGCACACCGTCGCTCAGGATTTGGAAGAATTTGTCGAGGATGATGTGCCATTGTTCGGAGTCGAGTTGCCCGGCCAGTTCCATCGAGCCTTTGACATCGGCGAACAGTACGGTCACCTGCTTGCGTTCCCCTTCAAGTGCCGACTTTGACTGTAGGATCTTGTCAGCCAGGTGTTTGGGGGTATAGGCAGCTACGTTACGAGTTGGAAATTTAACCGGGGAAGCGGCCACCACCGCCGTGCCGCACTTCAGGCAAAACTTTGCGGTCGGTTTCAGCTCAGCCCCACAGCTCACACAGGAAAGTGCCAGCTTGCACCCGCACTCTTCGCAGAACAGCGCATCCGCTTCATTATCATGCTTGCACGTGACGCATTTCATGCCACTAGTATAGGCTATCAGCAGTATTGATGATCTCACCGACCCGACCACGCCCCCTACCCAGGTTACACTTGACGCTCAAGCAGAAAACTCCTTTGACAATAAGCGCCTGGAAATACGGTTATGCTATGGCAGTTCGACTAATATTACTTTTCCGCCCAGCAAGTCTGTGCTGGCGAAACCTTCGCTGAAGCATCGATTAACATCTTCCCAAATAATTTATTTTTTGAGTAAGGGCGCCATCATACGTTGAGGCTCATCAGTTTCGTAAGCTGCCGCCAGATAATCGATACCCAGTAATGTGCCTTCTGACGGAGTCATACTTTCCCAGGCATTGATGAGTTCCTTTTGAGCTCTGACTGCGAGCGGCCCAGCTGACACAATTTGATTCACTCTTAATTCCACCGCTTCATCGAGCTTACCCATATCGACCAGGGTTTCAATAAAGCCCATAGCCTGTCCTTCATCAGCATCATAGTTAGCGCTGGTCAGTAACATTTCCCGGGTTTTACCCCAGCCTATCAGCATAGGTAGCAAAGCTGCTTCGATGACGGACGGCAAGCCAACTTTCACCTCCGGCATACCAAAAATCACCGACCGATCTGCAACTCGAAAGTCACAGGAGGCCGCCAGTTCAGTTCCGGCACCCAGGCAATAACCCTGCATTCGCGCAATCACTGGTACCGGACAATCCCTTACCGCCTGACAAACCAGATGCAGTCTGATAATAAATTTCCGTCCACTCTGCGGTGTTAAACCTTCCAGTTCAGGCAGAAAAGCGCCGCCGACAAATGCCCTCTCACCAGCACCCCTTATAACAACGACACGCAACATTTCCCTGGCTTTTAAATCAGCAAAAATGGTCATTAAATCAGCAATCATGGCACTGCCGATGGAGTTCATCTTGCCCACGTGCTCTACGGTTATCTGGGCGACTTCTCCACCGCACTGTCGAGTCTCGATCCTACAGGAAGCGATACCGTTATCGGCGGGATGTTTGGAGGTCTGTAGATTATTATGGGCCATCATTGCTTCTTATCCGGTTATTTGCGTTTAGTATAGTTAATTTCCGGACAGTTATAGCTTGAACCGGCAAACTAATCCGGTAAGGTAGAGCTCAGTTATCTAACCTTGGTGAAAATATTTACTGGCAACTCACCAGATAGTAAATACTATCTAATCAACGCTTACTAACAAGTGCTTTCTAATAAAAACTTTCCAGTAAAAACTTTCCAGTAAAAAAGAGGTGCCACAAATGGAACAGCTATGCGGTGGTTATGGTTTGATAGAAGGTCCGGTCTGGGACGATGAGCTAGGACTGATATTCAGTGATGTAATTTTCGGCGGTGTGTTTGCATTAGATGTCGCTGGCAACGTCAGTCAGATTTTTGAACATCGCAAAGGCATCGGCGGTATGGCTCGCCACGAGGCCGGTGGCCTGGTCGTCTCAGGTCGCAATATTGCGTTTAAACCCTTTGGAGGTGGTGACACCGTTATCTTGCGAGACCGTGACGAAGCCGCAGGCAATGTTGGCTACAACGACATCACTACTGATGACGCCGGCCGGATCTATGCAGGTTCACTGGGTTCCAGTCCTATATTTGAAGATGGCCTGCCCCTTAAAGCGGGCAATTTATACCTGATTGATCTCGACGGCAGCTCCAGACAGGTGGCCGAAGATGTACGTCTCACCAACGGCCTTGGCTTTTCGCCCGACGGTAAAACGCTCTATCACTCAGACTCCCAAAGAAACACGGTTTTCTGTTATCAGGTTGATTATGACGGTTCTCTGGGCGCGAAACAGCCATTCGTTAAAATTGAAAAAGGCATCCCCGATGGGTTGGTGGTATCTGAAGACGGTCGGGTCTGGGTGGCTCTGGCTGTGTTAGCAACAAATAGAAATGTCCGGTTCTGTAGCAAATAGGTTGTCCGCTTTTGGTTTGATTGTTGGAAGGCTCCCAGAGGTGCCCCCCAACTACCGGTTGAGCCGCGGACTTTATGCTGC
>QNFP01000020.1 GCA_003645535.1 Gammaproteobacteria bacterium
AACTTAAAGAACTTAAAGAGCAATACCTGATTGTGCTACTTTTTAATTGTCTAGTAGCCACTATCACCGCTGCCACGTTGAATTTCATTATATTTATGTATATTTGCCGCAAATTAATTCGTTCCAAAAAGAAAAACTATACAAAGGGCACTTTTACAACTTACTACTGGATTACTTCTGGATTACTTCTGACACTATTGTAGATCGGGCGTTTGTCGATCGAGCAATCACAAGAATCTTAAAGCCACAAAAAATGGCTGGTTTTACCAGCCATTTTTTGTCGTGAGTCTCTATTTTTTAGCAAACACTATTTTAACGAATGCCGTTTCTGCGCACCGATGCAGGTGTAAAATAATTATCATCATTACGCCAGGTAAAGTCAGGTGCTCTATTCTTATCGAGCAACAATGCGATCATACGACCCGCCTGCATATCGTACTGAAACTCAGCAGCCGCGTGGACAAATCCCTTGTCGTACCACACCACGTCATGGGATTCCCAGTAACGCCAGATCTGATCTCGCCTATCGTAGCCGTCCACCAGCATGATCCACCAGGAATCCTCATCGAGATAGAAAACTCGTTTGCCATAATCATGATTGGTACCTTCTTTGAGCGTCGCTTCTACCGCCCACACCCGATGCAGTTCATAACGAGAGTAATCCTGGTTTAATCTGCCGCTTTCATTAATGATTTTATCCGGCGTGGCATCTTTGGCCAGTAATTTGTACCCATTGTAAGGTACATACACTTCCTTTTTGCCCAGCAGCTTGTATGAAAAGCGATCATTAGGTCCGTTAAAGCCCCATTTCTGATCGGTGGTCGCCAGACCATCACTGGCAGTCAGCGGGTTATCGTAAACGATCTGCGGCGCTCGCTTGACCCGGCGCTGACCGGGGCTATAGGCCCAGGCCCTGCGAAAAACTTTGGTAAATGTCGCAGGGTCAATAGCTAATACCACCTGACCGGCGAGTTTGGCGGGCGCAGTCAAGGTCTGGTAGTACAGTAGAGAGGGATCTTCTGGGTTAAAATCTTCATCGGCTATATCAGGGTCACTCCATTTCTGGTGCTGCTGAATACTCAGCTTGTTGACAACATAATCACCTGTGCTAGTGATCGCCAGGGTGGTTTCCCAGGATTCCATCCACGGATTAATAGGCCGGCTGGACTGATTCATCCATGCTTCATTGCCATTATGAGGTATGGGAAAAGCCCAGGCCTTGCGAGAGCCCTTAAAACCGACAATGCCCATATTCATATCCGCAAGAACGATTTCCGACCGATCCAGATTTTTCTCCGCTGAGTCGTAGATATACTTAGGGTAAACCGCTGAACGCCGGGTCGGGTAGACATTCATAAAGTAGTCAGGGTAGGTCTGAAACATCTGTATCTGGCCTACCGTAAGCTTGTCGGCATAGTCTTTGAAATTCTGTGCATTAATAGTGAACTGAACCTTATCGTCACGAAATGGATCAGTATGGAACTCGCCGACAGTGAAGTCCGAGGGCGGCACAATCGGCTCGTTCTTCCACTCTGGAATAGTGCCTTCGGCATTACCGGCACGAATCGCACCAGAGGGCGTTAAAGTGGTACCTTCGAGGCCGATGCTGGCTTTTTCCTCTGCGGTGAGCGCGCCAATTGCGCCGACGCTACCAAAAGTCAGGCCGATAGCTCCGGCAAGCACAATCGCACTTTTAAATTTCCCAGCTATTACAACACTCATGTCTGTAGCTCCTTTAATTATATTTTCACGTTCTTTAGTGAACATTTTTTATGGACGTTTTCTTTTACAAGTTCTTTTACAGGCTCTTAGTGACAGCAAATTAACACGACCCTAATCGCAATTACGCTGATGAGAGTCGTGCTAAATTAGAGTTGCATTAAATAAAGCTAAGTTAATTACAGTTACGTTAATATAATTATGTTAGTTACAACTACCTTAAAAGCTATATTTAAAGGTGGCAGAAACATTATCTGCATCAGACCAGGTGCCATCTTTGCCAGGCCAGTGCGTAGCGGCGAACTCCAGTGACATCTTGCTCTGGTAGTCAAAGGTAACACCAGCTCGAACGGTGCGCTGGTTCTCTGTTAGCGCACCTGCGTTAAATGCCTGGTAGCCCTCTACATTATGAACCCACACAAAGCTCGGCTTGACATTGAGATTCCAGAACAGGTTGTTGTATTCAAACGCCGCCACCATCACGTAGCCCCAGGAATAGTCCGTCACCAGACGATCCAGCTGGTCCACACTCGGTGAGCGCTCGAGCCCCTTGGGCACCCCACCGACAGTAATTTTGTCTGTGGGGTCGCCGCGATCCGCGCCGTCGACCCATTCCATATTCCAGTTAAATACATAGGATTGCTTGTCGGCACCAAAGGGGCCACCGCCTATGGAGTAGGTAAAATCACCTATCCAGGTATAAATATCATGGGCCTGATTTTCGCAACCCGGCACACCACCGACATGAGGATAGTTGGGCGTGTAACTCGCGGGGAATGGCGCAGCGCCAAGAGCGCCTAGAATGCCGCCCAGGCCAAACAAGTTCTGACATTCCCGGCTATCGTAGAAGTCGGTCTTCAGGTTTGCCTCAGTCTGAAAGGACACACCGGTATCACCCACTTCACCGTTCAGCGAGATCGCATAGGTATCCTGATCATCTGTATACACCGAGTGATAGCTGGTGCCGGGGAATCCGGGGACAGGCGATGTCTGCCGTGGATCCCAGTTGGCCTGCAGGGTGGGTAAAAAGGCATGACTGCGCACGTAGTAAAAACCCAGATCCGCGTAGTTTAAACCCTCGATGATATGGTGAAGCGCCATACCCCACTGACCACTGCGGCTGGCTTTGTCGGTGCCAGTCGATATTGTACCCACTCCGGTAATGTCTGGATTATAACCCTGGCCAATTAAGTCAAAGGGGCTCCAAAATGAACCCACCGGGATAAACTCACTGCGCCGGTGATTCCACACATAGTAGGCTTCGAGACTGGTATTGGGTGTTATCTCAAAGTTGGTATAGACCATCTCCTGGGGCAGCAGACGTTCCTTGATATCGCTGCCCGGTATCGTTTGCTTATTAATATCCTGGGGGTTGATCATCTGGGTAATACCGCCACCCATGATGCTGCTTTCACCCCAGTTAATCACCTGCTTGCCGACCCGTAGCGAGGTATAGTGGCCGGCGATCTGGAAGTTGGTATACACAAACAGATCGTAGAGGGTGAACTTGTTGTACTCGGTGCGTGCACCGTTGGGGATACCGTCGAGAGTACCAGCCCCGCCATTACCACCATCAAAACAGTTGGTACACTTATTGGCGCCATCTCTGGCGACAAAATCATAGAGGTAGCCAAAGCGCGTAAAAATACCACTATCGCCCCAGGAATTTTTCATAGTCAACCCGGCATCGGTGATAAACGATAAGGGCGCGCTATAGATGTCGCCGCCGTGATTAAACACATTGGAGCGGCCACTGGATGATCCCCGCCGCGGCGAGGCCGTCTTGGTCGATACCGCCATACTGGCAGTGACCGTGGTGTCGACAAAGCCTTTGACGTTGTTTACATCCATATCGAACTGGATTGCATTGGCTGGTGCTGAAGATAGCGCGGCTATTGTTACCAGCCCCACTGCTGCCGTGCCAGCAAAAGAAAAAACATTCGCTGGTTTTGCGAGCCATGCTTTAACGCTGGTTGTTTTATTACTGGTTGCTTTTTTTCTGGTTACTTCGTTGACAAACAGATTATCGGTTTTAACTAAATTATTGTTGTTACTAACTACACCCAAATTATCATTAATTTTATACAAAGCGACACCCCCGTGTTTTATATTTTTTGGTGTCCGCGCAAAGTAATCCGTCTCGCTAGATTTGTCAAGCACTTGACGCAAAGTTGACCCATCAACTATTGCTGTCAATTTACTGGCAATTACTACGCAATCAAACTTAACTATCTGGTGGTAGATTTTTTATCAGGTTAATTCGCGGAAATATCTTTAACTCATTCCTTGAACTACAAAAAACTGGAAATTAATTCGTCACTTAAATTACGGATTATCGAAACTAAAACCCTGCTGGGGTAGTGTTGCTATCAGCACCTACTAGCTGCCACTATCTGTACCCTCCTGGCTGAAAACTACTCGCTGGAAAGCAGCTTCTGAAAACCGCCACCACCGGGTGTTTTTATGACCAACAAATCACCCTTTTGCACCTCAAAACGGGCCACCCCAGACAGGGGTACATGCTCACCGGAAGCCCTGACCAATAAATTAACGCCCACCTTGCCGCTGCCACCTCCGGCCACTCCAAATGTGGGCTGATCGCGATGACTGGACACCAGGCTACAGGTCATCGCCTGCAAAAATCTTATTTGCCGAACGACGCCATCGCCACCGGTGTAGAAGCCACCGCCGCCGCTGCCGTTGCGAATGGAAAAGGCTTCGAGGCGCACCGGGAAGCGCAGTTCCAGAATTTCCGGGTCGGTTAATCTTGAATTGGTCATATGCACCTGTACGGCACTGGCGCCACCAAAACCATTGCCCGCGCCGGCACCACCACAGATGGTTTCGTAATACTGGTAGTTTTCATTACCGAAAGTGAAGTTATTCATGGTGCCCTGGGAGCAGGCGAGCACACCCAAAGCACCATAAAGCGTATCGGCAATGGCTTGTGAGGTTTCTACGTTGCCGGCCACCACTGCGGCCGGGTAGCGAGGTCTGAGCATGCAGCCTTCGGGAATGCCTATATCGACAGGTCGCAGGCAGCCTTCATTCAGGGGGATAGCATCGGGCACCAGGGTGCGCAATACATAGAGCACTGCGGCCCTGCAAACGGCAGCGGGGGCATTGAAGTTATTATTTTGTTGCGGGGAAGTGCCGCTAAAATCAATAGCCAGTTTGCTTTTCTGTCTGTCTACACGGACAGTCACTTCGATGACCGCACCGTTGTCCATCAGCGTGCGAAAACTGCCATTATTGAGCTTGCCTATTACTCGGCGCACGGCTTCTGCGGCGTTATCCTGCACGTGGGCCATATAAGCACTAACCACCTCATAACCATAGTCGACAACCAGCTTTTGTAATTCATTTTGACCCAGTACATTGGCGGCAATTTGCGCCTGTAAATCAGCAATATTCTGCTCAATATTGCGTGCTGGGTAAGTCCCCGCCGCCAGGTTTTGGGTCAGCGCCTGAGTTTGAAATACGCTATCTTTGACCAGCAGGAAGTTTTCGAACAACACGCCTTCGTGCTCAATACTCGTGCTATCCGGCGGAATGGAACCCGGAGTTGTACCACCGATATCGGCGTGATGGGCGCGAGTGGCAACAAAAAAACCTGGTCGCTTGGTAGCCGATACAAACACAGGCGTGACCACGGTCAAGTCGGGTAAATGTGTGCCACCGGCATAGGGTGAATTAACAAGATAAGCATCGCCGGGAATAAACAGGCCTGATCTGGCAGCGATTAACTGGACTACGGTTGCGCCCATGGAGCCGAGATGTACCGGAACATGTGGCGCATTGGCCACCAGGTTGCCCTTACCGTCAAACAGTGCGCAGGAAAAATCCAGCCGCTCTTTGATATTTACCGAGTGGGCGGTACGGGCCAACACTGCACCCATCTGCTCAGCAATGGACATAAACTGATAATTGAATAACTCCAGATGCACAGGGTTGCGCTGGGTAGTGATACCGCTGTTGGCCTTGTTTTCAAATGGCTGTGAGGGCGAAGTATTGTTCCCGGTGGTGCGCTGCTGAGGGGTGCTTTCATCAGGGCTGAGGCCGGGCGCTAAACTCTCGGCAGGCAGGCGCGTAATTTGCAGCGATCTGCTAGCCAGAACAAGGGCCTGCCAACCCGCTTCAACCACCGTCGTACCGGTACTTTCGACAATAACGGCGGGGCCAATAATAGTTTCATGGCTCAACAAGCTTTCGCGCCGAAACACCAGCGCCTGTCGCCACTGACCATGAGAATAAAGGTCGGTGGTTTTTATGGCTATGGCTGGTGTTTCGTTTACCGAGGGCAAGGTATTTGCGAGGCTATTGTCTACCGACGCAGGTATAACTGACGCCGACGGTACTAATTCCGACGGTACTGATTCCGACGGTACTGGCCCCGAGGTTATGGCACCGGCAAGCACCGCTTCGCTGCTGATGCTATCGATCACTAATTCCCGGCCTTGCTGCAGGAAGGAAAATTGCGCCAGATGCTCGCGTTCAAACGCTGCTCGTAATTCCTGTGCAAATGCCTCCTGCATTATAGGAGGTGATAACGCTGGTTCTGATTCCGGTTGTGGCGCTGATCTTAATTCCGCTGCTGATCTTAACCTGGCTGCTGACCTTAACCTGGCTGCTGACCTTAAGCTGGACAGTGCAAGCGGAATTATTGTGTCGGCACCCCGGTAGCGAAGATAGACCTTTTCCTGCCAGTTGATATGGCCCTTGCCTGCGTCGGCGGGCAACTGCTGCATCACCTCTTTACGCAGTGAAGCAATAACCACACTCAGGGCAGCATCAAGATCAGCGCGCGTAAGCGGCCACTCGACACTGCGTTCGGCCAGGGTGGCGATCTCCGCCAGCCCCATACCCAGGGCGGAAAGCACGCCGGCCAGCGGGTGTATAAGCACGCTTTGCACACCGAGGCGTTCAGCAACCCGGCAGGCGTGTTGTCCAGCCGCACCACCAAAACAGGCCAGCACATATTGCTCGACATTGTGTCCACGCTGTGTCGACACTTTTTTAATCGCGCCGGCCATGCCTTCATTGGCAATATCTACAAAGCCCTCGGCGAGAGCATCGACGGACATATTATCTCCGCTTACCTTTTCAATTTGCGCGGCAATCGCAGAGATTTTCAAATGAGCGGCCTGGCTGTCGAGGGCTTCGTGCCCGCTGCTGCCAAACACCTGCGGGAAGTAATCTGACTCCAGCTTGCCAAGCAATAAATTACAGTCGGTAATGGTCAGCGGCCCACCGCGACCGTAACAGGCAGGCCCGGGAATTGCACCGGCAGACTCGGGACCGACCCGTAATTTTGAGCCGTCGAAATAACAAACCGAACCACCGCCGGCAGCGACGGTATGGATATCCATCATCGGCACCTGTAGCCGCACGCCTGCCAGCGTGGTTTCATGGACCCGTTCATAGGCTCCGGCACCGCTATCATCATCACCACTACCACTACTGCGGCCACTGCCGCCGCTAAAATGCCAGACATCGGTGGACGTGCCACCCATATCAAAACCAAGGATTTTATCAACCCCCTCAGCGGCACTGGTTTTAACACCGCCGACAACACCCCCGGCCGGACCCGACAGGAGGCTATTGCGACCACGAAAATTTTTTCCTTCCGTCAAACCACCCGTAGATTGCATAAATAGCAACCGTGTTGCTGGCAGCCTGTCCCGCAGACTCTGTATATAGTTCTGCAGTATCGGTGATACATAGGCATCGACAACGGCGGTATCGCCACGGGCCACAAATCTGATCAGCGCACTGGCCTGGTGACTGAGAGTAAGCTGGGTAAAACCCACTTTTCTGGCAATTTCACCGATTGCCAGTTCATGAACGGGGTTGAGGTAGGCATGCATAAACACAACGGCAACAGAATTCAGGCCACGGGCTAAGGCCTGGCGAAAAGCGTGCTCATAAGCAGATCCATTGAGCGCACGAACGACTGAGCCATCTGCCGCCAAACGTTCATCAACCTCTAGCACCTCTTTATATAAAGGGTCTGGTAATTTGATATTGAGGGCGAACAAATCAGGACGATTTTGGTAGCCGATTTTTAGCGCGTCACCAAACCCTTCGGTAGTGACCAGCAGGGTCGGCGCGCCTTTCCGTTCGAGCAGCGCGTTGGTGGCCACGGTAGTACCCAGACGCACGCAGTCTATTTGTGCAGAGGGAATATCATCAACAGATGCCACCTGCATCAACTCACAGATACCCGCTAGCACAGCATCGTCATAATGCTCAGGGTTATCAGAAAGTAGTTTGGTGGTACTGAGCTGACCCGCAGGGGTTCTGGCAACCAGGTCGGTAAATGTACCGCCCCGGTCTACCCAGAATTGCCATTTCAACACAGGCAGAGGATAGTTTAGCGCCTAACGCAGGCTGGCGTTTATGGCCCCCAGAGACCGAGCACCGGGGCAAAGGTCCTGTTCATCGAGATCACGCAAGGGATGTTTAACAGTCTGTTGAACCTTGTGAAAATCACGGCTATCCGGATCGACGTAGAGCAGACCGGTCAACACCTGACCTTTTTCATCGTGCTCCTGAATAGCTCGCAAAGCACTGTTGCGATCTGTGCAATCCAGCTTGTCGTCTTTATAAAGGTGTATCACCGAACCATAATGCAGGGTGATTTCTTTAGTAAAACCGGACTCGTAATTGGTGGTAATTTCAGAACGTGCGGGTACAAAATCCATCTTGCCAGTGGCTTCCATATGGTCGCGAACAAACTCATAACCTTTACTGGATTCCGGGGTGTTATTAAACGTCACGCAAGGTGAAATCACATCGATAAAGGCAAAACCGTTGTGCACGATACCCGCCTTAATAAGCGGGATAAGCTGCTCTTTATCACCGGAGAAACTGCGCGCTACAAATGTCGCGCCCAGTTGCAGGGCCATACTACACAGATCAATGGGCTGAAAAGGATTGGGGTCGCCCTTCTTACTGCTTGAGCCAATATCGGTCGTCGCCGAGTCCTGTCCCTTGGTCAAACCGTAGCAACCGTTGTTCTCAACAATGTAAACCATATTCAGATTACGCCGCACCACATGACCGAACTGGCCCAGACCGATGGAGGCACTGTCGCCATCACCGGAAATACCGATGTAGGCCATCTCGCCATTGGCCATATTTGCCCCCGTGGTCACTGAGGGCATACGGCCATGTACCGAATTAAAACCATGGGACTTGCCAAGAAAATAGGTGGGCGTTTTCGACGAACAACCGATACCGGATATTTTTGCTACCCGGTGCGGCCACACACCCAGTTCAAAACAGGCATCAATAATGCCGCTGCTGACTGAGTCGTGACCACAACCGGCACAGAGGGTTGATAGCGCACCTTCGTAGTCCTTGCGGGTAAAACCGTTGATATTGGTTTGCGAGTCTGGGTGTCGGAATTCAGGACGGATATAACTCATACTTTTTCTCCAGCCTTCTTTTTACGAAGGGGGGTAATATTGCTACTACCGAGTACACGAGCAATATGATCGGCCGCATCGAGTGCAGTCATCGGCATGCCATCGTAATGGGTATAGGAAAGTAGCTTGCCGGGATTCAGTTCGCACTCAATAATCAACAATTTGCGCATCTGCCCATCACGGTTTTGCTCAACAACAAAAACCCGATCATGGGCGTCGATAAAGTCTACGACCTCTTTGCTAAAGGGGAAGGCGCGCAAACGCATTGCATCCAGATGCAAACCCTTGGCAGCAAGAATATCCAGAGCTTCCAGGCTAGCATCCCTGCTGCTACCGTAAAAAATCATCCCGTCGCGGGTGGTCTTTTTTGCCCGGTAAACCTGTGGCGCCGGCACTATGCTTTTGGCAGTTTCCAGCTTCCTGCTCAAGCGCTCCATATTGCTCACATAGGCATCACCGAACTCGGTATATATTGCGTACTCATTACGCGATGTTCCACGGGTAAAAAAGGCGCCTTTGTCCGGATGTGTGCCCGGCAATGTACGATAGCAAATACCGTCACCATCAACGTCGCGATAACGCCCGTAGCGCTCGGTCAAGTTATCGAGATCTTCTGCCGATAGCACCTTGCCGCGATCATAATTTCGCTGGTCGTCCCATTCCAGGGGCTCGCTCAAATTATCGTTCATGCCCAGATCAAGATCGCTCATTAGAATCACCGGCGTCTGCAGGCGGTCGGCCAGATCAAAGCTCTCTGCCGACATTTCAAAGCACTCTTTGGGGTCAGAAGGAATCAGCAGGACATGTTTGGTATCACCGTGTGAGGCATAGGCCGCAGCAAAAATATCCGACTGCTGGGTGCGGGTGGGCATACCCGTAGACGGACCTGCGCGCTGAATATCAAACAGAACTGTTGGCACTTCTGCAAAATACGCCAGGCCAAGAAATTCACCCATCAACGATAGCCCGGGGCCGGAAGTGGCGGTAAACGAGCGAGCACCGTTCCAGGAGGCACCAATGACCATACCAATTGCCGCAAGTTCATCCTCAGCCTGAGCAACGCAGTAGCGACGATCACCACTGCCGGGATCAATTCGCAAACGTTTGGCGTATTTCTCAAATCCCTCGATCACCGAGGTCGAGGGTGTCAACGGATACCAGGCAACCACCGTCGCGCCACCATATATCGCGCCGAGGGCCAGAGCATCGTTGCCTTCCATCATGATTTTTTTGCCTATCAAATCACGGCGCTCGAGATGCACACCGAGGGGGCATTTAAAGTTTTTCAGAGCGTATTGATAGCCGAGTTCGAGGGCATGAATATTGGAAGCAACCAGTTTGTCCTTGCCTTTAAATTGCTCGTCAACCAGTTCCTTAAGTACCGGAAATTCGATATTCAGCAAGGCCGCAAGAGCACCGATATAAATCACATTTTTAAACAACTGCCGCTGCCGTGCCTGAGTATATTCTCGACGGCAAATATCCGTCAGCGGCAAGCCGATCAAATGCACATCTTCGCGATGCAGGCGTAAATCGAGGGGTTTGGTATTATCGTAGACAAAATAACCACCGGGGTTGAGGTCGCCTATGTCCTGAGCCATGCTCTGGGGATTAACCGACACTGCGATATCAACACCACCGCGACGGCCCAGATAACCTTTCTCACTGACGCGCACTTCATACCAGGTGGGCAGGCCCTGAATATTAGAGGGGAAAATATTCTTCGGACTGACCGGGATGCCCATGCGAAATATCGATTTTGCAAACATCGCATTGGCACTGGCCGAGCCCGTACCGTTAACATTGGCAAAGCGAATAACAAATTCGTTGACTGCTTTTATTCGTTTCATTTTTGGGCGCCCTATATCTGGGAAGCTTTAGTCACCTGGTAAAGGAATTGTTGCATATCCCACGCCGATGTCGGACAACGCTCGGCACACAGGCCACAGTGCAAACAGACATCCTCGTCCTTGGCCATTATTCGCCCCGTCGGCAGTTTGTCTGACACGTAGATATCCTGATCGGTATTCCGGGCCGGCATGCGCAAGCGTTCTCGCAACTCGGCTTCTTTACCGTTTTCAACAAAGCTAATACATTCCGTCGGGCAAATATCGACACAGGCATCACACTCAATACACAGCGACTCAACAAATACGGTTTGCACGTCGCAATTCAGGCAACGCTGCGCCTCCTCGAAGCCCGTCTCGGCGGAGAAGCCAAGTTCGACTTCCAGTTTCCGGTCACCCAGAGCAGCCGCCTTGTCCGCATGAGGCACCTGAAAGCGGATGTCACTCACCACTGAGCTATCGTAGCTCCATTCGTGAATGCCCATCTTCTGGGTCACCAGAGTGACGCCTGGCTCGGGTCGCCTGGTTAGCTTCTTACCATGGCAGAACAGATCAATGGAGATTGCCGCCTGATGGGCCTGAGCGACGGCAGTGATAATGTTTTCCGGTCCAAAGGCTGCGTCACCACCAAAAAACACCTGGGGGTTGGTGGATTGAAAGGTTACTTCATCCAGCTTTGGCAGTTCCCATTTATCAAATTCGATGTCGATATCACGTTCAATCCAGGGGAAGGCATTTTCCTGACCAATGGCCACCAATACTTCATCGCAGGGATAAAACGCCGGCTCTTCACCGGTCGAAATCAGCTTGCGGCGATTTTTTGCATCGTATTCAGCACGTACCCGATCAAAGCGCATACCTACCAGCTTGCCGTCTTCCATAACAAATTCGAGGGGCACGTGGTTATCGATGATGGGGATATCTTCGGCGACAGCATCGTCCTTTTCCCAGGGCGATGCCTTCATATCGGCAAAGGGGCTACGGACAATTACCTTAACATCGGCACCACCGATGCGCCGCGCGGTACGACAACAATCCATGGCGGTATTACCACCGCCGAGGACGATGACTTTTTTACCAATACTGGAGGTATGCTCAAAGGCGACACTACCTAACCAGTCAATACCAATGTGGATATTTTCCGCGCCTTCTTTTCGGCCCGGTAAATCTGGCAAATCTCTACCTCTGGGGGCGCCGGAGCCAACAAAAATAGCATCGTAGTCTTTTTCCAGCAGGGCTTTCAAACTATCAACACGGGATGTATAGAAGGTTGTGACATTTTTGTTATCGGTGATATACGCCACTTCTTCATCCAGCACTTCTTCAGGAAGCCGAAATGAAGGAATCTGGCTGCGCATAAAGCCACCACCTTTGGCGTTTTCATCGTATACATGCAATTCATAGCCCAGCGGAGCCAGGTCACGAGCGACACCAAGGGAAGCAGGACCAGCGCCGACCAACGCTATCTTTTTGCCGTTACTGGCCCCTGCAACGGGCAGGAATTCAGTAATGTCGTCCTTGTTATCCGCTGCAACACGCTTGAGACGGCAGATAGCGACAGGTTCTTCTTCCACCCGACCGCGCCGACAGGCGGGTTCACAGGGACGGTCACAGGTTCGACCCAGAACTCCGGGAAAGATATTCGATTCCCAGTTAACCATGTACGCTTCGGTATAACGCTGGGCAGCGATTAGACGAATATACTCAGGCACCGGGGTATGTGCAGGGCACGCATATTGACAGTCTACAACCTTATGGAAGTATTCTGGATTTGTAATGTTTGTCGGTTTCAACCCCTGGCCTCCGGAGGTCTTCAGTGGAGTTATTGTTAATAAACAAGTTTGTAGAGCGTTACATTATAACTGAGGCCATAATAGCTTAGGCTCGCGTCTTTATATTCAAAACATATTCAAAACATACTCAAAAAACTTACCAGCAAGATACCTAAAAACTTACCGGCAAGTAAATAACCAATCGCTATGCTACGTAATCAGACTGATATAATCAATGGGGTCGATAATGATTATCATCATACCGGCGGGTAGCCTAGCCCGCGCAACACTTCACTGATTTCATCCAGAATAAGCGGATCATCAATTGTCGCTGGCATTTTCCAGTCCTCACCGTCAGCAATCTTGCGCATGGTGGCACGTAATATTTTACCGGAGCGCGTTTTTGGCAATCTTATTACCGCGTCACATAATCGAAACGCCGCTACCGGGCCAATCTTTTCACGCACTAACTGAATCGTCTCCGTGCAAATATCTTTTGTCGGCCGGGTGACACCGTCGCTAAGCACAACCATGCCCAGGGGCACCTGCCCTTTCATCGCATCGGCGACACCGATTACTGCGCACTCGGCAACATCGGGATGAGCCGCCAGCACTTCCTCCATGGCCCCTGTCGAAAGCCGGTGGCCGGCGACGTTAATGACATCATCAGTACGAGCCATGACGAATACATAACCGTCTTCGTCTATGAAGCCGGCATCACCAGTTTCATAGTAGCCGGGGAAATTCTCAAAATATGACGATTTAAACCGCTGATCATTGCCCCACAAGGTGGTAAAGCTACCCGGTGGCAAGGGCTGTTTGATGGCCAGGATACCGATCTCACCGCCACCTACCTCTGCACCGTTTTCGTCGAGGACACGAATATCGAAACCCGGAACCGGTTTGGTAGGCGAGCCGGGCACTACTGGCAGCAGCTCCAGACCCAGACAATTGGCACAGGCCGGCCAGCCGAGTTCAGTTTGCCACCAGTGGTCAATCACGGGGATACCCAGCTTGTCAGTAGCCCATTCGAGGGTGTCTGGATCACAGCGTTCACCAGCTAAAAACAGGGTTTTAAATCCGGACAGGTCGTATTTTTGCAGGTACTCGCCCCTGGGATCCTCCTTCTTGATCGCACGAAATGCGGTGGGTGCTGTAAAAAAAACCTTGACGCCGTATTCAGCAATAATACGCCAGTAGGTACCCGGATCCGGTGTCCCCACCGGCTTACCCTCGAACAGTATCGAGGTACTGCCGTTAAACAGGGGGCCATAGACGATATAGGAATGTCCTACTACCCAGCCGACATCTGATGCCGCCCAGAACACATCGCCCGGCGCGACTCCATATACATTTTGCATACTCCATTGCAGCGACACGATTGAGCCGCCGATATCGCGCACGACACCTTTGGGCTCACCGGTGGTACCCGATGTATACAGTACATATAAAGGATCTGTGGAAGCGAGGGCAACACAGGGTACCGGCTGGGCGTTTTCCACCTCACGCCAGTCGAGATCGCGCCCGGGCAACAATTGTGCCGGGGCCTGCTCACGTTGCAGGATAATACAGGTCTGTGGTTTGTGACTGGCCAGTTCAATAGCTTCATCAAGAAGGGGTTTATAGTCCACCAGGCGTCCTGGCTCGATCCCGCAGGACGCCGCGAGCACCATTTTTGCCTTAACATCATCAATGCGCACAGCTAGTTCATTGGCCGCGAAGCCACCAAACACAACAGAATGCACAGCGCCGATTCGCGCGCAGGCGAGCATGGCGATAGCAGCTTCTGGCACCATTGGCATGTAGATGATCACACGGTCGCCTTTGACGACGCCCTGCTGCGCGAGCGCACCGGCAAATCGCGATACGCGATCGAGCATTTCACGGTAGGTAAATGTTGCTTTGGTGCCAGTAACCGGGCTGTCGTAAATCAGCGCCACCTGTTCGCCCCGACCATTGTCCACATGCCGGTCAAGAGCGTTGTAACAGGCGTTGGTAATGCCGTCAGGAAACCACTTTATAAAAGGCGGGTTGCTATCGTCAAGAATAGTCCTGGGTGCTTCAAACCAATGCACATCCCGCGCTGCATCACCCCAGAATTTTTGTGGATCCCGACGCGCCTGTTCAAAAGTCTGCTGGTATTGGCCTGTCATGTTGCTCCTCGATTACTGTGCTAACTGGGAATATGATAATGATATTTCCGGCGCACATTAAACAACGCTGCGGGAGACGCTTCAATGCGCCTGCGTTTAAATTCAGCATACCACCAGAAATTAGCAGGACTCTTCCAAAAGCTGTCGCCAGCGATACTGTTGCCTGCTATATAGCCACGGGACAACATAGACACAGGCACCTGGTCAATCTGCACAAGCGTTATTCCACCTCAGGAAGCTCGCCCGCGCCGCAATATTTGCAAAATTTGGCATCAGTTTCGTGACCGGCACTGCCACAGTTAGGACACAGCTTTTGCGAGCGTACGCGGCCGATCTCGGAAGCTAGCTCGGCGGTGACGATACCGGTAGGAATCGCAATAATAGAGTAGCCGGTGAGCATTGCCAGCACCGCGATAAACTGTCCGAAAACGGTCTGCGGGGTGATATCTCCATAGCCTACGGTAGTAATCGTCACTATTGTCCAGTAAATACTTTTGGGAATACTGGTAAACCCGTGTTCCGGCCCTTCAACAAGAAACATCAGGCAACCAAAAATAAAACTGAGGATAATGACTGTGAAAAAAAAGATTAATATTTTACGGCGTCCCATGTAAAGAGAACGCATGAGTAAATTCGCCTCACTCATATATCGAACCAGCTTAAGCACACGAAATACTCTGAGTACGCGCATCATGCGAATAATCAGCAGGTAGTTAGCACTAACCACTATCAGGGCGAGGTAGGAAGGAATGACGGAGATCAAATCAACCAGGCCAAAAAAACTGAAAATGTATTTAACCGGTCGGGCAGAAATATAAATTCGCAAAAAGTACTCAACCGTGAACAGCAATGTAAAAAACCATTCCAGGTAAAAAAACCAACGTCCGTACGCCAGATGTAATTCGCTGACAGAATCCAGAACTACAGCGGTAACACTGATCAGAATCGCATAAATAAGCACCAGATCAAACATCTTCCCGGCCGGCGTATCGGTGCCGAAAATAATAATGCTCAACTTGCGCTTGAAACTATTTATCTTACTGTTCATATTGCCATTTCATATTGGTGCTGCCGGCTCCACCACCCGCTACGTCTCCGCGTTAATAACACCAGTATACCTGTCGCCAGGTAACAGTATAATTTACACTCTTAATAAGTGCGCAACCAGTCTGATGGCCACCCCCTTAAAACGCACACTGTCGCTCTCGCAAATCACCCTCTATGGCATCGGCACTATTCTGGGTGCCGGTATTTATGTACTACTGGGCGAGGTCGCATTGGTGAGTGGCTCCTTTACCCCAGTGGCATTTCTGGTGGCAGCCATTGTGGTGAGTTTCAGCGCCTACTCCTACCGACATCTGGCACGGCGATTTCCCTACAGCGCCGGTGAAGCAGTCTATGTACAGGAGGCATTTGCTTCAACTCACCTGTCCAGGCTGGTGGGCCTGACCATTGTCTTCAGCGGAATCGTGTCTGCAGCTACGATTGCCCGTGGCTTTACTGGCTACTTCGCGATCCTGGTAACGCTTCCCGATGCCGTGATGATAATTTTATTAATCGGCAGTCTTACTGCCCTCGCCTCATGGGGTGTCAGGCAATCTGTCAACGTGGCAGTGGCGACAACCTTTGTAGAAATATTTGGCATCGGCGTGGTTATCTGGGCCAGCTTCGATTCCCTGCCATCGCTGCTGGAGCGGCCACAACAATACTTTGCGCCGCTGTCACTACCCGCATGGTCCGGCATTGCCGCTGGAGCATTTATCGCTTTCTACGCGTTTATCGGTTTTGAAGACATGGTCAATATGGCCGAAGAAGTCAAAGACCCCGAAAAAAATATGTTCCGTGGTATTGTGCTCGCCCTGATTATTACCGCGAGCCTTTATGTGGTGGTCGCTCTCTGTGCAGTCGCGGCTGTACCACTGGAAAAATTAGCGGGTAACAAAGCACCGCTGGCACTAATTGTAGAACACAACACTCAATTCCCAGTCAGCGCGATGGCAGCAATTAGCATGGTCGCGATAATAAACGGTGCACTGCTACAAATTATTATGTGCGCACGCGTTCTCTACGGCATGGGCAAACGGGGCATGATACCCGCGGCGCTGGCGAAGGTACACGACCACACCCAAACCCCTGTCTTTGCCACCTTACTGGTTGGCACCTGCGTGATGATCTTTGCTCTGGCTCTACCTCTGGTTACACTGGCAAAGATAACCAGTTTGTTTATTCTCAGCGTTTTCACATTGGTAAACGCCTCGCTGCTCGCCCTCAACTGGCGTTCAAAGCAGAGGACTTTTATGCAACTATTACTACCAGCTACCGGCGCAGTTATCTGTATCACATTTATACTATTGCACTTATTACTTGAATTCGCGGATATCAACAAATCATTCTAATCCCACAACTTAGTCAAGAAAGCCAATATGCCATTACTTACATCATCATTACCGTCATCAATGAATTGTATAGAAATTTCCACGCCCGGAGGCCCTGAGGTCCTGGTCGTTGCAAAGCGCGCCTTACCACAGGCTGATAGTGGGCAGGTGTTAATAAAAGTCGCGGCTGCCGGGGTCAACCGCCCCGACGTATTCCAGCGTCAGGGCGGCTACCCGGCACCACCCGGCGCCTCTGATCTTCCCGGTCTCGAAGTTGCCGGTGAAGTAGTTGCCTGTGGCAGCGATGTCCACACCCTGCAACCGGGCGACCAGGTGTGCGCTCTGCTTAACGGAGGAGGTTATGCGCAATACGCTGTCGCTGAAGCCAGCCTTTGTTTGCCGGTGCCGACCGGACTTTCTGTACAGGAAGCAGCGGCCTTGCCTGAAACCGTATTTACCGTATGGCATAACGTCTTTGAACGTGGCACTTTAAAAAAAGGGCAAATATTGCTTGTCCACGGCGGTACCAGCGGTATCGGCACCACCGCCATTCAAATGGCACACGCCTTTGGCGCACGGGTATTTGCCACTGCCGGAAGCACAGAAAAATGCCAGGCATGCAGGGAACTTGGTGCAGAACAGGTGTTCAACTACCATGAAGAAGATTTTGTCGCCGGCATTAAAGATGTTTCAAAGGGTGCAAATGTTATCCTCGACATGGTCGGTGGCGATTATGTGCAAAAAAATATTCGTGCCGCAGCATTTCAGGGTCGCATCATTTCTATTGCATTTTTGCGCGGTTCAAAAGTAGAGGTGGATCTGACTCCGATGATGCTCAAGCAATTGGTGCTGACCGGTTCCACCCTGCGCAGTCAGCCCGTCGAGAACAAAGCTGGTATCGCCATCGCCGTGCGAGAAAAAGTCTGGCCCCTGCTGGCACAGGGCAAAATCAAACCAGTGATTCATACTGTCTTTAAACTAGACCAGGCCAGCGACGCCCATCGATTGATGGAGAGCAACGCCCATATCGGCAAGCTGTTGCTATGCCCATAATCAAAAGCCCCTAAAACGATCCCCTAAAACGATCCACTAAAAGTAAGCCCCTAAATCAATCCCCTAAGAAAAGCCCCATGAGTAAAAGCGCAAAAAACAAAAGTAATATGAGCAAAAATTCACGCCTGGTTTATTCCACCGATGGTGGCCGCATCAAACCTGCGGCTACCAACATCAAACAAGGCAGGGATGACGATATTGTGCGTATCCGCCGCGAAACCAGCGGCCGCAAAGGCAGCGCCGTTACCACCGTAAACGGGGTACCTGGCACCGACACCGAAGTGAAGGCACTGGCAAAAATGCTTAAAAAGTATTGCGGCAGTGGCGGCACCGTCAAAAACGGCGTGATTGAAATCCAGGGTGACCACCGAGACAAGGTGGCCACAGCGCTCAGCGAAGCGGGTTTTACTGTCAAGCTGGCAGGCGGCTGATTTGTGAAAAAAACCGCCCCCTATGGCTCATGGCCTTCGCCTATTTCAGCTCAACTGGTCGCCAGTGCAACACCGACGATAGATCAACCTGTCATCGACAATAAAACTACTGATGGCGCAAATCTCTACTGGCTGGAAAGTCGTGCCGACGAAGGTGGTCGCAATGTCATTGTGCAACGGGACGACAATGGCGATCCACGGGACGTACTGCCCAGACCCTACAGCGCTGCCAGCCGCGTCCACGAATATGGTGGTGCCTGCTATACGGTTTATGACCACATCATCTATTTTGTTAACCGGGACGATCAGCAAATTCACCGACTGGATACCGGCCAATCCGACAGCAAACCGCAGGCGATTACCCCGGCTAACAGGGGCTATCGATTTGCCGACTTCTGTGTCGACCCCACTCATCATCGCCTGCTCTGTGTTTGCGAACATCATGATGATAAGGACGCGGAGCCAAAAAACTTTATCGCTACTCTGTCCCTCACCGAACCTCACCATATGACGACGCTGGTTGACGGTGACGATTTCTACGCCTACCCGCGTATCAGCCCCGCTGGCGCGCAACTGTGCTGGCTCAGCTGGAACCATCCATCAATGCCCTGGTATGGCAACGAACTGTGGCAGGCCACTGTGAATAATGAAGGGGAACTGTCCGGTGCTACAAAAATAGCTGGCAGTAAGCAGGAAGCGATTTTTCAACCCCAGTGGTCTCCCTCAGGACAGCTGTATTTTGTATCCGATCGCTCCGGATGGTGGAATTTATACCGCTATGAAAGCAGTGGGCAAGCTGTTGCTATCTGTACTCGTGAAGCTGAATTTGCTACGCCCCTCTGGACACTGGGCATGTCAACCTATACCTTCTTGGGCAACAATTGTGTCGACGACTGTGGCAACAGGATTATCTGCTGTTACACACAAAACGGTTTGTGGTATCTCGCGCGCATAAACATCAGCGTGGGTACTGGCAGCAGTGAATTGATACCCGTGCAAACCCACTGCACACAAATTTCCGCTGTGGCTGGCTGCGGAGATACTGCCTGGTTTGTGGGCGCCTCCGCCGATACCGGCAACCAGCTATTTCAGCTGGATACAATAACTGGTCATTGCAGTACAGTCCGCGAATTTGCTGTGCCAGTCCCTGCCCCGGACAAGGGCATTTACTCAAAGCCACAAAATATTTCCTTTGCCACCACTCACGGCGATCGTGCCAACGCGTTCTATTACCCTCCGTGCAATACATCGTTTCAGGCTCGGACAGGAGACAAGCCGCCACTGATTGTTATCTGCCACGGCGGACCAACCGGCGCAACCAGCACAGCTCTCAACCTCAAGATCCAGTTCTGGACCAGCCGCGGCTTCGCAGTGCTGGATATTAACTACCGCGGCAGTACCGGGTACGGGCGCCATTATCGTGAGTTACTTGATGGTAAATGGGGGATCAGCGATGTAGAAGATGTGGTGTGGGGCGGGCGATATGTGATAGATCATGGCCTGGCGGACCCCGATAAACTAGCTATTCGAGGTAGCAGCGCTGGCGGTTACACGGTGCTTGCCGCATTGACCTTTCACCAGCTATTTAAAGCCGGCGCCAGTTACTACGGCATAGGTGATCTAGAGGCCCTGGCACGGGATACCCATAAATTTGAATCACAATATCTTGAGCGTCTGGTCGGCACCTATCCGGCGCAGGCGGACATTTATCAAGCCAGATCCCCTGTCCACCATATCGACCGCCTCACTTGCCCAGTAATTTTTTTCCAGGGCCTGGACGACAAAGTAGTACCCACAAACCAGGCCGAAAGCATGGTGTCCGCCTTACAGAAGCAGGGCTTGCCCGCCGTCTACATTACTTTTCCCGGCGAAGGCCACGGTTTTCGCAAAGCGGAAAATATCGCCCAGGCGCTGACCCAGGAATTACAGTTCTACCGCGAAGTGTTCGACATTAAAATAACAGACGGTGAAGATTAAATGGCTCGCTACCGATCGCCCCTGCCGGTGGCCAGCCCATACATTACTCCCGAAGGCGCAGCACGACTGCGCGAAGAGTTGCTACAACTCTGGAAAATCGAAAGACCAACTGTCACTGCCACTGTTCACGAAGCAGCCAAAAACGGTGATCGCTCTGAGAATGGCGATTATATTTACGGCAAACGCCGCTTGCGAGAAATTGACAGCCGGGTTCGCTATCTGTCCAGGCGGCTGGAACGTATCACCGTCGTTGATCAAAGCCCCGCTGATCAAAACAGAATCTATTTCGGTAGTTGGGTAACTCTGACCAGAAGCGATGGCAAACACGACCATTACAGAATCGTCGGCAGTGATGAAATCAATCCAGCCTCGGGTTACATCAGCATCGACTCACCGATGGCGAGAGCCCTGCTGGGCAAAACCTGTGGTGAAGAACTGGAATTTTTGCACGAGGGAGAAAAACATTATCGGCTTGTTGTCGCAATCAGTTATAAAGACCCCGGTAACATCGACAGCGAACCTTAGTGGAAAAAAATGCTGGCAGCACTAATGGCAGCACTAATGGCAGGCTATATGGAGATAAGGGTTTTACGTACTACGTAATGTAAGCGTAGAGACAAGACGCGCGGCAAAATATTCAAAGTGCGTTCCTGCCAGCATGGAGAAACCAGAACAGAATTGTTTAGTCCGCTTCTACCAGTAACCTGAAGTCTTCAAGGCGCAGGTCATGGGTACCGTCTTTTAAAGTTTTTTTGATCAAAAAACTTTTATCCAGATTTCCACTATCAGTAAGGTGCAAATCGACAGTTTTTTGTTCAACTCGATTTTTATCGCTATTTAGCACCAGGATTACACTAGGTAAGTGACGAAACTTTCGTCTTCCTGCCAGCACGATACCCACCATTCCATTGTGCAGCTCAACCCATGTCCCGGGCGGATAAGGTCCAATAGCCTGCATAAATTGCAGCGCACATTCTTCATCAAACTGTGTGCCACGGTTTTCATAGAGGATCTTCTGCGCATCAACCGGGGATTTTGCTCGGGAATAACAACGATCGCTAGTCATTGCATCGTAAGCATCAACAACAGCGATAACTTTCGCAAAGTCGGAAATTTCATCGGCAGACAATGAGCGAGGGTAACCTTCACCATCGGGGCGCTCATGATGATTCAACACCACATCAATGGCTAAAGCGGATACGCCCTCTGTTCCACTCAACACTTCATGTCCAGCAACAGTATGGTTGCGCATAACGCGCAATTCATCTGCGGTTAACACGCCGGGTTTGTCCAGGATTTCATTGGGCACTTTCATTTTGCCGACATCGTGTAACAGACCACATATGCCCAGCTTATGTAGTTCTTGCTCACTAAAATTCAGGTGCCGGCCAAAGGCGATAGCCAATATACACACATTCAGACAATGCTCGGCAGTGTATTCATGTTCGTGCTTGATCTTGCTCATCCACACCATGGCATCTGGATTGCGCACAATGCTGTCTACACAGTCAGTCACCACTTCTTCGGCCAGGTCGGTATTGAGCATCTGTCCAATTTGTGCCGAATGCATCAGCTTTTTGACCGCCGAAGCGCCTTTTTTATGGGCATCCCGCGCTGTAGCGTGTTCTTGCTTCGCAGGCTTCACATTAATGTAAGCAGGTCTTGAGCGAACTACGGATTTTCTTTTGGCAGTCTTGCGACCTACCTGAGCCACCAGAGTGCCCGAGTTTCTTCGCGGTGCCGGCGGGGGTAAGCCAGAGGAGAATTTTTGCGTTGCTTCTTTTTTGCGGGGGGTCCCCTCGCGGAGCACATAGACATAGTCACAATGCTGAGCAACCTTCGCTACCTGACTACGCTGACGAATCTCAAAACCCTGCATTAAAAAAGGGGTTTCCAGCCAGGGACGATCCAGCTCAGCCACAAACATACCTACCTGCAACTGAGAGGCCTCTATCTTGACCAGGTTTTCTTTCGAATAGGTCTTTTTGTTATCGTCAGTTAGATCATCCATTCGAGTTAGTCTTCCCTCGATTAAAGTCGTTCACGCCTGGTATGCCTGAATATTAGTAAAATAGCACATAAACGGTTAGTTCAGGCTATTAAACTGCTAACTGATTAACAGTTTTAACTCAAAACAGCCCGCTTATCTAAACGCTTACCTAATCGATAACCTAATCGATAACCTAATCGACTACCTAATAGATAACCTAACAGAATACCCAATAACTTAAGCTTTGCTAATATCATCACCAGCGACCAGTAAGTCCTTTAGATGAAAACCAAAGCTGCCGTCATGCAGTGCCTTTTTAATCAGGAAGCAGCGATCTAGCCCACCATTCTCGGTCAAGCTGAGATCTATAATCGCCTGCTCGACTGGTTGTTTATCGCTGTTTGCGACTAAAATAATAATAGGCAGGTATCTAAATTTCGCCTGTGTCTTCAGTGCAACACCAAGCATCCCATTATGTAATTCAACCCATGTACCAGCAGGATAGCCACCGAAAGCCTTCATAAATGTTAATACACATTGCTCATCAAACTGCTTACCACGGCTTTCGTAAATAACTTTCTGTGCTTCGACTGGACATTTTAACTGTGCATAGGGACGAACACTGGTCATAGTATCGTAAGCATCTACAATCGGAATAATACGCGGGTAGGGGGTAGTGTTTACATTACCTACCTGATCCAGAAGGCCACTCAGACCTATATCACATAATTTTTCTCTGGAAAAATTCTGGTAGTGGCCAAAAACCATAGCCAGAATCGAAACGTTCAAGCGATGTTCTATCTCATAATCCGGTGCATTTTTAATCTTGCTCATCCAGATTAGTGCATCCGGATTACGCAGAATACTTTCCACGCATTCCGCCACTATTTTTTCAGCAATGCGTATATCTACTGCACCATTATTTTTTGCCGTGTACAACAACCTCGCAAGCTTGAACTTTCCCCGTTCATAGATCGCACGAGCACGGACAAGCTCCTCTCGCGCATCGGTTATCACTGCATTAGGCGGCTGAGCCCGCGAGCTGAAGGCAGCGTCCTTATTACCTGTTCCGGCCTGAGCAGCCATCGGCTCCCTGACAATTCCCGGGAGTACGGTTAAAACTCGGGATAATATAGTCTGACCATGGGTCTTGAGGGAAAAGCCTTTATTTAACACATAAACATGATCACAGTATTGTCGTAATTTAGCGATATCACTGCGCTGATGAATCTTGAAACCATCTTCAAAAAAGGGTGTTTCGTCCCATGGCCGGTCGAGGCTGGTCACATACATCCCCGCCTGCAATTCACTGATCGGGACTTTAACCGGATTTTTTTTGTTATCCATCATATTAAGACCACCAAACTTATCTTCCGTAACAACTGTTTTTCTGCAAATTCACTCCTACCAAGCAGAGCGCCATCAAGTATAACATCTTTATTTTTCAATAAGTTACGGACACCACTTAAGGTTTTAAATTGTGACACAGTTCTCATTTTTTGACTCTGTCAGGAAAAAATCTGGTCCCCCAGGGAAGCTCTTGATCAAGTCCAATTATTTTATGCTGGCTAAAATGCCCCCTAATTTCCCCGAAGTTCGTTGCAATAGAGGTACTATTACGTCTCTCTTCGTGAAAATTAGGAACCATTTTTTCTCAGCCTAATTCTAATCAACTTAATCAAGAGCTTCCCTGGCATAGCCCGGATTTACTGGTCAGGCACTAGTCAACGCTGACCAGGCCATTCACTCGGGCACGCAATACCAGCACCAGAGAGGTTTCAAACCAGCTATTATTAGCCAGCCAACGGCGGTTTCGTGGCGAGGGATGAACCAGAGGCAGGTACTTTGCACTCCACCAGTCAGCTTGCTGGATTCGTTTCGCCACCGTGTAGCCATTGCCAGCAAGGTAATAATTTTGTGCATAACGACCGACCAGGAGGATCAGTTCAAAGGCGGGCAAATGGGCGAGCAGTCTATCATGCCATCGTGGCGCGCAAACTGACAAGGGTGGCAAATCCCCTGACTTCCCCCGGCCTGGATAACATAGGCCCATGGGTATAATCGCGATATTAGTGTCATCATAGAACTGTTCCTGGGTCAGCCCCAACCAGTCACGCAAGCGATCCCCGCCTGGATCATCCCAGGGAATACCACTAGCATGCACCTTACTCCCTGGTGCCTGA
>QNFP01000021.1 GCA_003645535.1 Gammaproteobacteria bacterium
ATCTCATTAGTCGAGTCTCCTGTAGCCACTCTGTCCGTCTCATAAGCGCCCCTCCTCGGGGTACTATGAGAACCGGACAGGTCATGTGCTACAAGACCGGACAGTTTATGTGTTACTAACAATATGACCCACGAAACTTGTTGAATATCATCTCCTTGGCTACTATGTGCGGCCTTGTTTGGCATCCACCTCGGTATCTTTATGTCCCTTTTCGATTTTGCCAATAGCCGTGAAGGCTACTACGGCAACTACGGCGGTACTTTTTTACCCGAAATTCTTACTGCAACCATTGAAGAATTGCAGGACTGTTTTCGAACTTGCAAGAATGATCCTTCATTCTGGAATGAATTTGTCGATTTGATGCGCACCTACTCGGGTCGACCAACCCCGGTCACCTATCTTGAGAACCTTTCCAGGCAACTGGGTGGCGCGCGAATCTTTGTCAAACGAGAAGATCTTGGCCACACTGGATCTCACAAAATCAATAACGTCATGGGCCAGGGCCTGATATGTAAACGGCTCGGTAAAAAACGCGTTATTGCGGAAACCGGCGCGGGTCAACACGGTTTTGCCACAGCGACCATGGCCGCCCGTTTTGGTTTCGACTGTAAAATCTATATGGGCGCCATCGATATTGCTCGTCAACGTCCCAACGTCTTCTGGATGGAAAGCCTTGGCGCCGAAGTGGTGTCCGTGGAAGATGGCCAGCGCACTTTGAAAGACGCCATCAACGAGTGCTTACGTGACTGGGTGACCAATATGGCTGACACCCACTATGTATTGGGCACGGCCTGTGGTCCTCATCCGTTCCCGGAGATGGTCAGCTTCTTTCAGTCGGTCATAGGTAAGGAGGCCCGCGAGCAAATCATTGACGAGGCCGGCAGATTACCTGACCGGGTATTTGCCTGTGTCGGCGGCGGCTCTAACGCCATCGGTATTTTTCAGGGTTTTATGGATGACAACGTCGAACTGGTGGGCGTTGAAGCAGGTGGGCATGGCCCCGGTTCTGGCTTGCATGCCTCACGGCTTGCCTACCATGACGCCTCAGTGGGTGTAGCGCAGGGCTACAAGACATATTTCCTACAGAATGATGACGGCAATATGCTCGAAACTCATTCTATCGCCGCTGGACTGGACTACATTGGCATCAACCCCATTCTCGCAGATCTCTGGGAGAAAAAGCGGGTACGCTTTGAAGCCGCCACTGACGAGATGGTGCGCGAAACACTCACACTAGTCATGCGTACTGAAGGGCTGATCCCCGCACTGGAAAGCTGTCACGCCTTTGCCCAGGCAATACTGGAAGCGCCGAAGATGGCAAAGAATGAAATCATCCTTATCAATCAGTCTGGTCGCGGCGATAAGGATATTTTCACTGTCGCCGATACTATTGAAGACGAACACTGGAAACAATTTATTAAAGACAAGGCGGTAGAATATGGCTCCTGATACTGTAACGTCGGCAGCATCCCCACTGGAGCTCTATCTTCGCGAACGCCTGGAGCATAAAAAATTACTGTTAATGACCCATGTGGTTTGCGGCTACCCGTCCTTTGAGGATAACTGGCGTGAACTGGAAATTATGGCCGAGTTTGGCGTAGATATGGTCGAACTGCAGTTTCCATTTTCCGAACCCTCCGCCGACGGGCCGCTATTTGTACGCGCCAACCAGGAGGCGATCAACAATGGCACTTCTCCCGCCGACTGTTTTGCGTTTATGGAAAAAGTCAGTGCGCACTTTCCTTTCAAAGTATTAATGATGGGTTACTACAATACAGTTTTCAAAATGGGCGAAGCTACTTTTGTAAACAAACTGGCCGCTGCCGGTGGGTGTGGCTATATCGTGCCTGACCTGCCTGTCGAAGAAGCTGGTGAACTACATGGCCTGTCCGCTAGCAAAGGGCTTGCGCCAATTGTGCTGATGACGCCAACTAATACGGAAGCCCGCCTGCAGTTGTTGGGTGATGCCTCGCAGGGCTTTATTTATGCAGTCGCCCGCAAAGGTGTGACCGGCAACAAGACGGAAATGGGTGACGATCTGGACGCTTTTATCCGCCGTTGTCGAGCTCATACAACTTTGCCTATTGGTGTGGGTTTTGGCGTGAAGCAAAAAGCGGATCTAGATTTTTTACGCGGCAGGGCAGATATTGCCATTATCGGCACCGCTGCCCTAAGCGCCTGGGAAGAAGGTGGTGAAAATGCGCTTAGGACTTTCTTTGCAAGCCTGACGGCATAGAGAGCACCACAAGAACTATTGCCCTGAGGTAAGTTCTGATCGTGCAATCAGTAAGGCTGATAGTCGCTCATCATATTAAGACTCTCGGCAACGGCCTGACAGGTGATATGCCCTTTGTATGTATTTACCCCTCTGGCAAAACCCCGATCTGTTGCTAAAGCGTTTTCGCTCTGGTTGGCGAGTTTTAGAGCGTAGGGCAAGGTAGCGTTGGTGAGAGCAATTGTGGACAGGCGCGGATAAGCGCCGGGCATATTGGCCACGCAATAGTGGATAACGCCATGCTTCTCAAAGACCGGCTCGGCGTGAGTAGTAGGCCTGGACGTCGCCACACAGCCGCCCTGATCGATGCTCACATCCACAATCACTGAGCCGGGAGGCATCATTTCAACCATGGCTTCGCTGATGACATAGGGCGTCCGCCCACCACGAACCAGCACAGCACCCACAACAAGGTCCACATCACTCAATTCTGCAGCAATATTTTCTTCGTTAGATTGAATAAAACGAATGTTGGTCGATAATGCTTTGGCCAGTTGCCGCGTGTTATCAGGCCGATTACCGGCAACAATAACTTCAGCACCCATGCCGCTAGCCACTTTGGCGCTGTGCTGGCCTACCACCCCGTCACCGACTATCAGCACCTTGCCATAGCTCTGGTCAAACAACTGTGACAGCAACATTCCCTTACCACCGTTGAACCTGGCCAGATAGAAATTACCCATTGTCACGGCCATGCTGCCAGCAACGGCACTCATTGGTGCCAACAGAGGCAATTTACCCTGCCCGTCCTCGACGGTTTCATAAGCAATGGCGGTAGTTTTGTTGCTAAGCAGCATATGGGTCAGTTCTGGGTCGACACCGGCAAGATGGAAGTAGGTGAATACGGTTTGCTGCTGCAGGTAAGGGTATTCAAGGGCAACTGGCTCTTTTACTTTGAGCACAAGATCAGCATCCCAGGCGCCGGCCGCGGTGACAATATGTGCGCCAACTTGTTTATACTCAGCATCAACAAAGCCTGAACCCACACCAGCATTCTCCTCCACACACACAGTATGGCCGGCATTTACCAGTGCCTGCGCGCCTGAGCAAGTCAATGCAATCCGGTTTTCACCGGGCTTTATTTCTTTCGGTACACCAATTTTCATGATGGCATCATCCCTGTGAAGTGCAGTGGTAAAAATAGCTCGCAAGCTGTAGCTGAAATCTTTGCCTACGCGACAAACGTGGGAAGTATAAGCTATCTACACATTGTAAATATGGGTGGGCCAAACCTGCCAACTTTCGATTGAGGCGACAAGTCATCACCCGTTATACTGCCGACCTCACAACAGGGCCTCCCACTATGAAATGCACAAGCTCAATTGAACGCGCAGTGCTGGCGGCTTTTTTGCTTTGCTGCCTGGGAGCAATCAATGCCTGCGGTAATAAGGGCCCGCTGTATCTTCCGGAACCACCGGTCCAACAGCAACTTCCCGAACGTGAAGATAATCCGCCTAAAGAATCAGCGCCTGAAAAATCAGCGCCAGAAGAACAAACACCTCAAGAACCAGCACCTGAATAAAAATAAGCGCTCGTGACAATGAACCATTTCGCTTCCCACAAGGGCGAGCTGTATGCCGAGGGTGTACCACTTGCCGACATTGCTTCTCGTTACGGGACGCCAGCCTATGTGTATTCGAAAAAAGCACTCAGCGAACATTTCCTGGCTTATGAGCAGGCTCTGTCCGGCCACTCTCATCTTGTCTGCTACGCAGTTAAAGCGAATTCGAATCTGGCAGTACTAAAGCTATTAGCAGATCTTGGTGCGGGTTTTGATATTGTTTCCGCTGGCGAATTAAAAAGGGTTTTGACCGTCGGCGGCAGTGCTGACAAAACTGTTTTCTCTGGTGTAGGCAAACGCGCTGATGAAATCGAATATGCATTAAAAGCTGGCATTCACTGTTTTAACGTGGAATCTAAAGGTGAACTGGAACAAATCCAGCGTATTGCCCGCAACCTGAATACCACAGCAGCGATTTCGCTGCGCATAAATCCAGACGTTGATGCCTTAACCCACCCTTATATCTCCACTGGGTTAAAAGAGAACAAATTTGGTATCGATATTGATACCGCTTTTACTGTTTACCAGCAGGCCGCAGCGCTGCCCAATGTGAAAATTATCGGCATAGATTGTCATATCGGCTCACAACTTACCGAAATCGAGCCTTTCCTCGATGCACTTGATCGCGCACTAGCACTGGTAGGCAAACTGACCGAGATCGGTATAAATGTCGAACATCTGGATCTGGGTGGCGGTCTCGGCGTCCGCTACAGAGACGAAACCCCGCCCCCCATCAAAGACTATATTGCTGCCGTGTTAGAAAAATTGCAGGAGCGGAACCTGACTCTGATTGTCGAACCAGGACGCTCAATAACTGCCAATGCAGGCATATTGCTGACCCGAGTCGAATACATCAAAAACAACGGCGATAAAAATTTTGTCGTGGTCGACGCTGCCATGAACGACATGATCAGGCCAACACTATACGATGCCTGGCTGAATATAGAACCGGTACACAGCGAAGCCAACCAACTTGAAGAGGTCTGTGATATTGTCGGACCGGTATGTGAGACCGGCGATTTTCTTGGCAAGGATCGTCGACTCGCTGTTAAACAAGGTGATTTACTTTGCGTACATTCAGCGGGTGCTTACGGGTTTACCATGAGTTCTAACTATAATACGCGACCGCGGGCCGCAGAAATCATGGTCGATGAAACTACAATCCATCTGGTGAGAGAGCGGGAAACCATCGATAGTTTGATGCGCGGAGAGCACACGCTACCGGAAACACCATAATGTTGATTCGATTTACAAAAATGCATGGTCTCGGCAATGACTTTGTGGTCATTGATGGCGTATCTCAGGCAATCCATATGACGCCGACACTGGCGCAGAATCTGGCAGATCGCCACCGTGGTGTGGGCTGCGATCAAGTGCTAGTGGTCGAACCTCCGTCAGTGGCCAATGTGGATTTCCGCTACCGTATTTTTAACGCTGATGGCAGCGAAGTGGCACAGTGCGGTAACGGGGCTCGCTGTTTTGCCAAGTTTGTCGTCGATCAAAAACTAACTGGCAAAAAGCATATTCGAGTGCAGACAAATACTGGCATTCTCGAATTGCAATTTGAAAACTCAAAGAGCATTAGCGTAGCGATGGGTATACCTGTATTTGACCCCAAACATATCCCCCTGCTTAGCGACCAACAGGAAACATGCTATCCACTAAAAGTTGATGGCGCTATGTACAGGGTTGCCGCACTATCCCTGGGTAATCCCCACGCGGTGTTGCAGGTAGATAATGTCGATAACGCACCGATTGCTGAACTGGGCCCAAAAATAGAAAGTCACAGCAATTTTCCAGAAAGGGTGAATGCAGGATTTATGGAGGTAGTGTCCCGCCGACAAATCAGGCTAAGGGTCTATGAACGAGGCGTAGGCGAAACACAGGCGTGCGGCTCCGGCGCTTGCGCAGCAGTAGTGGCAGGTATACAGCAAGACCTGTTAGACTCATCGGTATCTGTGGATTTGGTCGGTGGCCGCCTCGATATTTCCTGGCCTGGAGAAAACCAGTCGGTCACCATGACCGGACCAGCAACTACTGTATTTCATGGGCGTATAAAAATATGAGCAATATAGATAAGCCCGGAAAGGAACTTTCCGAACAGCAGGTCAGTGACTTTCTAACCGCCAACCCTGACTTTTTTGACCGGCATCCGCGAGTGATAGAAAACCTCGAATTGCCTCACGAAAGCGGTAAAGCAGTATCACTGATTGAGCGACAAATCAGCGTCCTGCGTGATCGCAATATTGAAATGCGCCGTCGCCTCAATAATTTGCTTGAATCCGCACGAACTAACGACAAACTATTTGAAAAAACCAAACGCCTGGTACTGACAATTCTCGAGTCTAAGGATCTGGACAGTGTTGTATCAGTTTTGTACGACAGCCTGGGCACAGACTTTAAAGTTGAATTTCACAATCTTATCCTGCTCGGTGAAGTCGATAAAATCCCTCACAGCCACGCCAAAGTGGTTGGTTTGGATGAAGCAAACAATGCCATCGGCACGCTGCTGCGTACTAACCGCGCAATCTGCGGTGTACTCAGGCATGACGAACTTGAATTCCTGTTTGGCGAAGATGCTCCTAAAATTGGCTCAGTTGCCGCAGTACCCCTTTGCCACGGTAGCATTTTTGGTATTCTGGCCATTGGTAATAGCGACCCTAATCGTTACCGTAGCAGTATGGGTACACTGTTTTTAAGTTATATCGCCGAAGTTCTCAACCGTGTTGCGCCAAAGTTACTGAACTAACTCAAACGTGTTAACACAGGGCGAGTGACAACCGTGTCCAGTACTGTTCCTGACAGCAACCAGGTCGATAGTTTCAGGCGCTACCTGGCTCACGAACGTGGTTTGTCGCCACATACTGTCACCAATTACCTCCGTGATTTAGGCAAATTCACAAAATGGACTACAGCCCAAAACCTGGATTCGCTAAATCAGATCGATAGCCTCCATGTACGCCAATGCCTGACCGAATTACATAAAGGAGGGCTGGGTAGCGCCAGCCTGCAACGATGGCTATCTTCACTGCGAGCATTTTTTCGTTATGCGCTACGCATGCAATGGCTAAGCCGCAACCCCACCGACGGCATCAACGCGCCAAAAAAATCCCGCCGACTGCCAAAAGTGTTAGACGTCGATCAAGCTGGCCAATTTATGGCCGTGCCAGGTGATAGCTGGCTGGCTCATCGGGATAGAGCAATTATCGAACTGATATATTCTTCCGGACTGCGGCTCGCCGAGCTGGCGAACCTGAATATTGATGATATAGATCTCACCGACCACACTGTCACCGTGCTTGGTAAAGGCAGGAAAACCCGAATAATTCCTATCGGCGCCCAGGCCCTGTCAAGACTTCGCGACTGGTTACCCATTCGCGCACAACGGGCAAGCAGCGATGAGTACGCACTATTTTTGAGTCAACGGGGCAAACGCATCAGCCATCGCGCAATTCAATACAGACTCGCCCAACTGAGCACCACACTTGGCCTTGATAGCCGCGTTAACCCACATATGTTGCGCCATTCCTTTGCCAGTCATCTACTTGAATCTAGCGGCGACCTCCGTGCAGTACAGGAGTTGCTGGGCCATGCGAACCTTTCCACCACGCAAATCTATACCCACCTTGATTTTCAACACCTGGCCAAGGTTTACGATAACGCCCATCCTCGCGCGTCACGTAAACCAAAAACCTCTGATTAGTTATCGACTCTTGCCACCAGGCCTATACCGCCTCTTCACCTGTTTCTCCAGTGCGAATGCGGATAATTTCTTCGAGGGTTGAAATAAAGATCTTGCCATCACCAATTTTGCCGGTATTAGCAGCTTTAGTGACCGCTTCAACCACCGCATCAACCATGTCGTCCCCCACTGCGATCTCCATTTTCACTTTGGGTAAAAAATCGACTACATATTCCGCACCTCGATAAAGTTCGGTATGACCTTTTTGTCTACCAAAACCCTTGACCTCGGTGACAGTGACACCCTGGACGCCGACATCGGCCAGCGCCTGGCGAACGTCATCTAGCTTAAAAGGTTTAATGATGGCGGTGATCAGCTTCATAAGTTATTCCTCGTTATAAAATTCGGAGCTCGGATACATAGATTAGTATCAGGGAGCCAGGCGCTGAAAAAGATACACTTTTCCACACCATAATGCATCTAATCAGCATCACTATTAATCACTAAAATTAGTCACAAAAAAAACGGGGGACTTAAAGTCCCCCGTTTTTAGCGAACTAAATTCACTTTAGTTGGCAGGGGTGAATTCCGGATAGGCTTCCATACCACATTCAGACATATCCACGCCCTCGTATTCTTCCTCCTCACTAACCCGAATTCCAACGGTTACCTTGAGGATGAACCAGACCAGAAGACTGGCACCAAACACCCAGGCAAAAATCACGCCGATGCCCAGCAATTGAGCTGTCAACGAAGCATCTGGATTGGTAAGACACACCGCCAGTAGCCCCCAGATACCCACCACGCCGTGTACAGAAATGGCACCAACCGGATCGTCGATGCGGATCTTATCCATCGCGATGACTGAAAATACTACCAGTACGCCACCGATGCCACCGATCAAGGTAGACCACATCGGTCCCGGTGTTAATGGTTCAGCGGTGATGGCCACTAAACCAGCGAGTGCGCCATTAATGGCCATGGTCAGATCAGCTTTGCCGAACATCAAGCGGGCAGTTATCAGAGCCGCAATCAGGCCAGCGGCCGCAGCTGCATTAGTGTTCACGAAGATATCAGCTACCGCATTAGCTTCGCCAATATCTGAAACCTTGAGCTCAGAACCGCCATTGAAGCCGAACCAGCCCACCCAGAGCACGAACATACCCAGGGCAGCGAGGGGCATATTGGCACCCGGAATGGCTTTTACTGATCCGTCTGCACCGTATTTTCCTTTGCGGGCACCGAGTAACAGCACGCCTGCCAGGGCACCTGCTGCACCGGTCATATGCACCACACCGGAACCTGCAAAATCAAGAAAACCAGCCGTATCGAGGAAGCCGCCGCCCCATTTCCACATGCCCTGCAATGGGTAAATAAAACCTGTCATTACCACTGCAAACGCCAGAAAGGCCCAGAGTTTCATGCGTTCCGCCACCGCGCCAGAGACGATCGACATGGCCGTAGCAACGAAAACCACCTGAAAGAAGAAGTCAGAAGCGCCAGAGTAGTAGGTGTAGTCATCCGCATCAGCAGCATAACCCGCTAACACTTCTTCAGGGGAAGAATTCGCTATGGTATTACCGAACCAGCTATCGGGGAAAAAACCGCCTTCTGAGCCACCATACATAATGGTGTAACCCATAATCAGGTACATAACGCAGGACACCGCATAAAGTGCTACGTTTTTAGTCAGAATTTCAGTGGTATTTTTTGCTCTTACAAGACCGGCTTCCAGCATGGTAAAGCCAGCTGCCATCCACATCACCAAAGCACCGCACACCAGGAAATAGAACGTATCCAGGGCGTACTTAATTTGAACAATATCACTTTCCATTTTTTATTCCTCTGCAGTAAAAAATAAGTTCAATCAAACGGCATCATCGCCAGTTTCGCCGGTACGAATACGTATGGTTTCCTGAATATTCGTAATAAAAATTTTGCCGTCGCCAATCTTGCCTGTTTGCGCTGCATTGACGATGGCTTCGACAGCGTTGTCTGCCATAGCGTCAGTGACCGCGACTTCCGCCTTTACCTTGGGGAGAAAATCGACCACATACTCGGCACCCCGATACAATTCAGTGTGGCCCTTTTGTCGCCCAAACCCCTTTACCTCGGTAACCGTTAACCCCTGAACGCCGATATTAGCCAGCGCCTCACGAACATCATCGAGCTTAAACGGCTTGATAACCGCTGTGATCATTTTCATTTTGTTCTCCAGTTTGAGGTGTACCTGATATCTTTCAGCACATCACATAAATAACAGCACAAACCATGCCATGTTTTTTTGCGATAAAAATACGCACCTGACCAGAAGCAGCCCGAAGATAGTGCGGAGAAGAATCTCCATACCAGGAAAATGCTCTATATTGGTGCGGTTAATACCCACACACCGCGACACATTAAGTCCAGACACAAGAGTCAGGCGGCCTGGATCAGATCTACTGCGCCACCGCGACACCGGATATAGTGTTTACCATTACAGCTAGAATAAGGTACATTGGAATATCGTTGGGGTTTCTACCAACGAGCATTGCACATCAGGGACGATTGCATGACTCTCGCTATTGTAAAAACGCGTGCTCAATCCGGCATTTATTCCCCGCCGGTATCGGTAGAAGTTCATTTGTCGAATGGCCTGCCGAGCCTGAGCATGGTTGGACTCCCCGAAACCGCGGTCAAAGAGAGCAAGGATCGTGTGCGTAGCGCTCTGCTCAACGCCCATTTTGAATTTCCTCCCCGCCGTATAACCATTAGCCTGGCTCCTGCTGACCTACCCAAAAGTGGTGGACGTTTTGACCTGCCCATCGCACTCGGCATCCTCGCGGCCTCGGGCCAATTGCCTGTGGAATCTCTGCGAGAGTATGAATTTGTCGGCGAACTGGCACTATCCGGGGAGTTGCGACCCATCGATGGCATATTAGCCACAGCACTGGCCTGCGGTGAACAGGAGCGAAAACTTATTGTACCCACTGCCAACGCTGACGAAGGCGCATTAGCCAGGAGTGCACATATTTTTGGCGCCAGCCATTTACTGGAGGTATGTGCGCATTTACGGGGTGCCGAACTATTGGAGAGACAGCACTATAGCCCGCAGGTCAATAAGACTACAGAAGCTGACATTCGCGATATCATCGGCCAGCACCAGGCAAAAAGAGCTCTGGAGATAGCCGCCGCCGGCGCTCATAATCTACTCTTCACCGGCCCACCCGGAACCGGAAAAACAATGCTGGCCAGCCGTTTACCGGGCCTGCTACCAGCTTTAGAAGAATCTGCAGCGCTCCAGGTTGGCATTATCTATTCCGTAGCCGGGCACGGCCTGCGACCAAACTTTTTTGAGCGACCGTTTCGAGCGCCACATCATACTGCTTCAGCAGTGGCTCTAGTGGGCGGCGGTAGTAATCCCCGGCCCGGTGAAATTTCACTGGCCCATCAGGGCGTCCTGTTTCTGGATGAGCTACCAGAGTTTCCCAGAAATGTGCTCGACGTACTGCGCGAACCACTGGAATCTGGAAAAATAATGATTTCCCGCGCGCAAACAAGCGCGGAATACCCCGCAAGATTCATGCTCGTGGCAGCGATGAACCCCTGCCCCTGCGGTTACCTGGGCTCTATTCGGTGCCGATGCACTCCCGACCGAATAAATCGCTACAAGGATAAAATATCTGGACCACTACTTGATCGTATTGATCTGCAAGTTGCTGTTCCACAGGTACCCCACGACCAATTAACAAACCCCCAGGAAACAGGCGAAAGCAGCGCGACAATTGCAGCTCGAGTGGCATGTGCCAGAAACATTCAGATGCAACGCCAGGGCTGTGAGAATAGCAACCTCAGCACACGTCAGTTGCAGGAAGTCTGCAGCCTGACTGCTAGCCAGACAAGCCTGATGAACGCGGCCATAGAACGCCTCGGTCTTTCCGCGCGCGCCTATCATCGCGTACTCAAGGTAGCCAGAACCATCGCTGACCTGGAGGGGACTACCGCACTGGAAGACCACCATTTAACGGAAGCACTGGGTTATCGATTACCCTAAACATTGCCGTAAACATTACCCTAAACATTGCCGCAAATATTGCCATAAACAAAAACGAAAACGAAAAAAAGGGGCGCAATTGCGCCCCTTTTTGCTGCTTCAACACGGACTATAGCAGCGGCGCAATTACCAGACTGACAATAGCCATCACATTAATCAGGATGTTCATCGACGGACCTGAAGTATCCTTGAAAGGGTCGCCAACGGTATCACCAACGACAACCGCGGTATGTACGTCTGAGCCCTTGCCACCCAGATTGCCTTTTTCTACATACTTTTTGGCATTGTCCCAGGCACCACCGGCATTGGCCATCATCAGGGCAAGCAGTACACAACCCAGCAGACCGCCACCAAGCATGCCACCCAGAGATTCAGCACCAAGGCCAAAGCCAACAACAACTGGAGCAGCCACCGCTATAGTGCCGGGCAACAGCATCTTCTTCAAAGCGGCTGTAGTGGCAATATCAACACATCGCGCGGTATCAGGCTCGGCTGTACCTTCCAGCAAACCGGGAATTTCCCTAAACTGGCGACGAATCTCATGGATCATTTCGAAGGCCGCATCACCTACCGCAGTCATGGTGATAGATGCAATCAGGAAGGGGATCGCACCACCGATAAACATACCCACTAACACCATGGGCTCGGAAAGCTCAAGACTAAAATCAGGCTTATTGGCGGAGACCGTTTCTACAAATGCCGCAATAATAGCTAAGGCTGCCAGTGCAGCTGCACCGATAGCAAAGCCCTTGCCGATCGCCGCTGTAGTATTACCCAGTTCATCAAGTGAATCCGTTATCTCACGGGTTGCTTCGCCCATACCCCCCATCTCAGCTATACCACCGGCATTGTCCGCAACCGGGCCATAGGCATCGATAGCCATGGTAATCCCCACTGTTGATAACATGCCAACAGCGGCAATACCCACGCCGTAGAGCCCCGCCTGCTGTGTGGAAAAGAAGATAATGGCACTGATAAACAAAACCGGCAGCACAACAGATTGCATACCAACCGCCAGGCCAGTAATCATGACGGTCGCTGGCCCAGTTTCGCCGGAGTTTGCTATTTTTCTCACTGGTGCACCACCGGTGTAATACTCAGTGATCAAGCCAATAAGAATGCCACCCACAGCGCCACTTAGCACTGCAAACCAGACACCGCGGTCAATGCCCATCCAGTCAACAAGGAAATAAGCCGCAATGACAAATACTACTGGCGCACCGATTGTGCCAGAGCGCAGGGCCTTAGCGGGTTCCGAACTGGAACGCGCGCGCACCACAACAATACCTATTATCGAAGCAATCAGGCCTATAGACGACAGCGCCAGCGGCAAAAACATCAATTGCGACTGCAACGGATTGGCCGTGAAAGTCGCAGCGATGGCAGTGGAAGCGATCATTGCGCCACAATAGGACTCAAATATGTCCGAACCCATACCGGCAACATCACCGACGTTATCACCGACGTTATCCGCGATAACACCAGGGTTACGGGGGTCATCTTCGGGAATACCTGCTTCAATCTTACCGACCAGATCAGCGCCAACATCAGCACTCTTGGTAAAAATTCCCCCGCCAACTCGTGAAAACAGTGCAACAACAGAGCCACCCATCCCAAAACCATGTATTGCATGGGCGGTGTGAGGATCGCCACCAAAATACAGATACAAACTTCCTAAACCTATAAGGCCCAGAGAAGCAACACACAGGCCCATGACCGAACCACCATAAAAAGCGACTGCGAGAGCGGTAGCAGCACCTTCGGTATTGGCCGCCGTGGCAGTACGCACATTGGCTCGCGTTGCCGCGATCATGCCTAACCAGCCCGCTATGGCAGAGCATAAGGCACCCACTAAAAACGCCAGGGCAGTATTTGTGCCCAATGGTGATATGTATATGACTATCAACAAGGCCCCTGCGAACATCGCCAACATGGTGTATTCGCGGCGCATAAACACCATAGCGCCAAGGTGGATCTGATCGGCAATTTTCTTAATCGCGTCTTCCCCAGCCGGATAACGCATGACAAGTCGATAGATGATAAACGCACACACTAAACCTGCGCCGCCCAGAATAGGCGGTAAAAGTTCGTAGTTAACCATGAAGCCCCCAAACAGGTATTTTATAGGAAAATATAATTGTTATTGGCCTACCAAAATATACCCGGACACCTGTGCAAACCGGCACCAGGTAATAACACTGACCAGCACCCATAATATATACAAATGCAGGATTATCAAACCACTGCTGGAGGTATTACAGCGTTTATGTGGCAGAAATACCCCATAGCATGCTGGTAGGGCATATCGCAAAGCGCAAAAAATCACAGATATCACCGCGATATTTTGCTCCGGAAAATATTTTGTTATCCTGTTTAAACCGCTAACAGCTGGAGGCGATAAGGCCGCACTTAACCTTACATTCGCGATCTTACGTTCGAAACCTGGCAATCACGACCCTGCCGTCAAGCCCCATGTAAGCTGGGGTCAGTAATACATACCGTGACTACTCGCCATCAATGATCCAGTCACCATTAGCGATCCAGGCGAAATCCAACCTTTAGTGTTACCTGCCAATGCTTCACCTTGCCATCCTCAATAAAGCCACGACTTTCTATCACTTCGTACCAGTGTAAATGATCCAGGGTTTTTGCCGCCTGGGCTATAGCAGAGCTGATAGCGTCGTCAGAACCCTTGGTTGAACTACCCGTTATTTCAATATGTTTATAAGTATGGCTTGGCATGTAGAAACTCCCGACTAATTTACTTTACTAATCCAGTTAACCGTAACTATTCCTGACTAGACCGCATTAACAAACAATGGTGCCTATCAGAATGGAACCTGTCAGCGCGGTCAAATAAAGTGTAGCTCATATAACGGACAAACTCCCGGTGGAGAAAAAATAAAATTGCTATGATTTGTTTAGGCATTTTTTTGGAGAGAGGGGGGGGGTTAACCATCCATTTAAGATTGGTCACTTCAAGCTCTACCCACTGTCCATGAGTTTACTCACTCTCACGATCGTCCCTTGCGACCATCAAGCAGTCAAGCAAGGCCCTGTCAGACAGCGCCCCATCAGATCGGCGCTTTGAGGAACTATTTCCGACTCGTTTTCCTGTTGAACTTTTCGCTATTCTTATCTTTCTGGGCCTGGCTTTTTCTTAGTAAGACATTCGTTGAACCCGAGCCACCTTGTTGTGGGCGGGCACTGTGGAAAGCCAATACTTCATCCATCTGTTGAAGCCAGTGATTCACACAGCTTTTAAGCAATGCAGGGGGATCTCTGTGCTGCCCTTTGCCGTGAGTAATAGTGGCACAACGAATATCCCTTTCCACACATTCACGCAGGAAATGGAATACCTCCTGTCGAGCTTGTTGAACAGTGCGACCATGCAGGTCAATGGTGGCATCAATAACATACTTACCCTGTTTTAAACTGCGAAAAACGCCATGCTGTACGCCATCTCGTTTAAAAGAAAGTAAATCCCAGGGTTTAACGGGGCTAATGTGTTCCTGCCGCGCCAGGTAGTTGCCCTCCTTGTTACCCAGCTCCTGAGCGGCTCGGCGGCGTTCAATAAGACCTGGAGTATCCTTTGCTGCAGGCCGCTTATCCCCGCGCACTGTTTGCTTTAGCGGCTTCACATCACCGACAAACTGACGAAAAAGATCGCCCTCATTGTGCTCACTCATAGCTTCCGCCCCGCTCACCATCACCACAACGATAAAGCACTTATTAATTCAACAGCAAGCTTATTTCCCAGTTTGCACATTTCACAGTTAGAATGTCGAACTCTAACTTGCCAACCTGCTGTCATAATGCCCAACTCTCCGCACACCATCGATACGCTTTTCGCTTCACTGGTGACAGATATAAACTTCGCGATGCCAACTGCGGATGAATTCCCCATGTCACTGTGGAAAGACATGGCCAACCATGATCTATTAAAAAAATATAGCGCCGATAAAACAGCTTATCGTGACATTGCAGCAGCCGGACTCACACTGACCAGACTGTGTGCTTACCCAGGCCTGACTATGACCTGGCTAGGCCAACTACTTAAAGTGCGCTTCCTGAAGCGCTATGCCGACCACGCACAAGATTGTATTAGCAGCATTTTGTCAGGTGATTCTTTATGTGCAATGGCAATTTCAGAACCGCAAGCCGGTGCCCACCCCAAGCACCTGACCTGTACTGCCGAACAAAGGGATGGGTATTTCATCCTGAATGGCGAAAAAGCCTATGTCAGCCACGGCCCCTATGCCGACTGGTTTATAGTGCTGGCGATTACCAGCGTATTCGCCGACAAAAAGCAATTCTCTGCTTTTCTGATCCATAAAACACAAGCGGGCTTAAGCCTGGGATCAGGTGAGCAGAGCACCCGCCTGGCGCCCAGTAGCCACTGCAATATCACCTTCAATCAATGTCGAGTAGCTGATAAAGCACTGATCGGCACACCGGGGCAGGCTTTTGAAGAAATATCAAAACCCATGCGCACCCTGGAAGATGTACTTATGCTGGCACCCATTGCCGGGGCAATACACATGCAACTTAGTTTGCTCGCCGATTATGGCCGAGATGAAATAGATCTGGACATATTGGGTCGATGTTTATGTCTTGCCGATTCTGCCGCAGAACTGGGCTTGCTCAGTGCCCAGAAGCTGGATCAAAACACTGAGCTGCCCGACTTAACCACACTTATTATTGGCACTCGCACGTTAATTGACGAAGTCCAGACCCATCTCGCGCCCTGGCTGTCATTACAGCCCAGACTCGAAGCGCTGTTTAATGACATTCAGCTGCTGTCCAGTATCGGCCAATCAGCAACGAAGGTACGCATCAGATCGTTGACTGAGCAGTACTTATCCCAACGGCGGCACTTGCCCCAAAAGGGTTTAGCCGACAAGAACTTATCCAGTAATTTATATTCCACAAAATCCAATGACCTCAGGTAATCAAAATCAATGAAAAAATTGTATCAGGACACGTTCCGATCCGTTGAAGAAATACAAAACCGGTTTGAAGAAGCCAAATATATTTGTAGTGATCAAATAGCTACCTGCGTTTATATCGCTCACAATCTGCAAAAACCGATTCTGGTCGAGGGGCCTGCGGGCGTTGGCAAAACCGAACTGGCAAAGACAACTGCCGAAATTCTTGATGTTCCTCTGGTACGCCTACAATGCTACGAAGGGCTTGACGAATCAAAGGCGCTGTATGAGTGGAAATACGCAAAACAGTTACTTTATACGCAACTTCTCAAAGACAAACTGGGGGAACTGCTGGAGGGAGCCAGCGGACTCAGCGAGTCAATGGATAAAATTCATAGTCACGATGACCTGTTCTTTTCGGAAAGTTTCCTCGAGCCACGGCCCTTATATAAGGCTCTACATGAGGAACTCGGCTGCGTACTGCTGATTGATGAAGTCGATAAATCCGACCATGAATTCGAGGCTTTTCTGTTAGAGATACTCTCTGAATTTCAGGTTTCCATACCCGAACTCGGCACCATAAAAGCCAAAATAAAACCTCTGGTATTTCTCACCAGCAATAACAGCCGTGAACTCAGCGATGCACTAAAAAGACGTTGCCTGCACCTGTACATACCCTACCCGGATGAAAAACTGGAAAGCCGAATACTCAGTAGTCGCGTACCGGAGTTATCAGATACCCTACGTAAGGAAGTTGTCAGTTTCGTGCAGAATGTCAGGGAGCTTGACCTGAAAAAGGTGCCATCTATCTCGGAAACCATCGACTGGGCGAAAACACTACTTTTGCTCCATAGTGAGCAACTGGATCCGCCGATGGTTAAACAAACTCTCAATGTGTTGTTAAAGTTTGAAACAGATATTGAAGCAATGCGCGACCATACTATGGCCTTTATTAACAAGGCCCATAAGCGCTCTGGCACCTGAACTCCGGTGCATGAACACAGGCTAACATTTTGAAAACCCGACAGGATTTTGACCATGCAGCAGACGCTTGAAGACTTTTACAAGGTAGTCAGGGCAGCTGGCGTTAACATCTCGCCTTCAGACAGCATTGAAACCAGTCGTTCAGTGACCCTGGTAGGTTATAGCAATCGCCAAATTCTAAAAAACGCCTTTCAGGTTAGTTTGGCTAAATCCCTGGCGGAGCAGGATCTGGTCGCTGAATGTTTCGAGCAGTATTTCCGTTTCAATACCTTTGAAACCATAGAACAGCTCGGTCATGAACAAAAGAACTCTGCCGATGCCAATGCTGATGAGGCGATACCTGTACCCACCGATGAATACCAGGGCGATCAACCACTGGCAAAAATGTTACTGGATCGCGATGCTGCCAGCCTTAGCACAGAAATGAAGAAAGCAGCCCGAGAAGTAGGGCTAAGCGATATCTGGTTCTTCACACAAAAAAGCCTTTATACCCAGCAAATTATGCAGAAGATGGGCTTACGCGATTTGCAAAATGAAATTGCCCAGGCTGCCGGAAAGGGCGATTGCCCCGGAGGAACGGGTCTCGCCGAAGAGCTCCGTCAGGCCAAGGACTACCTCGCTGAACAAGTTAAAGACTTTGTCGAGCAACAGTTATCGATGTTCGGAAAAAACGCAGCGAAAAACCTCCGCGAAGAACACCTGCAAAGCGCCAAACTATCAAATATCGAGCAACGTGATTTTCATATCATGCACCACCTGGTGCTGAAAATGGCAAAACGTCTGAGCACTCAGTATTCCAGGAAGAAAAAACGTGAAAATCGCGGGCAACTCGACTTCCGCAAAACCCTCCGTCGCAACGCCGCTTACGATGGAGTGTTATTTGAAACCTACTGGAAAACTAAATACATCGACAAACCGCGCCTGATGGTGATGTGTGACGTCAGTGGCTCTGTACAGGCTTATGCGCGCTTTTTGCTCCTCTTTGTGTACAGCCTCAACGATGTCATGACCCGCATCGACAGTTACGTTTTCACCGGTAATCTGATCAACGTCAACGATATTTTTGAGGATTATCCTGTCGAACAGGCAATCGACATTATTATGGACAGGCATGGCCTGGGCGGGTCCGATTACGGCACAACACTGCTCGATCTGGAAGATCAGTGCATGGATGATATAGATAATAAAACCACAGTGTTGATACTCGGGGATGCCCGCAACAATTTCCTGGCCCCTCGTAGTGAAGTGATGCAATTGCTATATCAGCGGGCTAAACGGGTGATCTGGCTGAACCCGGAACCCGAGAATTTCTGGAAAACCGGGGATTCTGTTATGTATAAGTACCGCCCCTACTGCCACCTGGCCAGCACCTGCAACACCCTGGAACATCTGGAACGAATGCTCGACAAGCTGCTGAAGGCTGCGACGGGTACTGTATGACGCCTGGGATCTGTTTCTGCCCGAACTGGACTCTGCCCGAGCTAGACATGATGTCGTGACGAGAGTTGCGTTTAGCGTATGTATAGTTAGGGAAGCTCTGAACAAGTCATGAACTCGCATTCTGCGCTCAGAATACCCAGCTTCTTCGTTACAAACCTTCGTAATAGCTGGCTATTACGTGCGTTTTGCGCCTTGAATCTGGATATTCTGAATCACAGCCTGCTTCGTCCAGACTTATTCAGAGCTTCCTCAGTTGTATAAAAAAATGCTCGCATCAATTGATGCGAGCATTTTAGCCACCTAAAAAATATTCTTGTACAGCCTTATCAAAGTCGACTATTTTTATATCTAAAGATTTTTATTTGAAGGTAATAGTTAACTTCTATACAACGCCCGTAGCCCAGAATTAAAGACTTTTACTAACCGCCAATATAAACGTGCTATCACACCAGTTTTCATCAAAACATTCGCTTTTATTTAAATCGGTGTCAACCCAAGTGAGGGAGAAATCGACGCCCATAAATCCCTTGGTAAGACCGATCGAATAATCCCAATAGCTATCTTCACCATCTGTTAAAAATGCGCGCTCCGCATCTTTGAGGTTTGAATCCGTTGATTTATATTCGAAGTTATTATTACCAACATGCAGATCAAGGCCTATGTCGTAAAACTCTGTAAATGTATAGGTATACTCGCCGTGTAGGTAATAAAATTCCCCCGTTTCGAGATAATAGTCATCAGAATATGCCCCGCCCAGGGTAAAGCCCATAAACGAAACCTTGGCATAAAATTCCTGATAATCATCTTTAGCGCTAGAGTTATACTCGCGCTGAGTACTATCCGCGCCGGGATAATCATAATAGATATAGCCAACATCGTAGCTCCAGTCTTCATTGATATCGTTGGCAAAACCTATGTAGTAATCCAGCTCAAGGCTATTGGCAAAATCAACGTTAGAGCCCCAGGTACCAATATAAATGCCGTTATCCAGGGCAACATCAAAGCCACCCTGAATCGCTGGTTTTTCGTCTGTTTGAGAAATACCCCGAAAACGGTAATCAGTCGTCAATGCAACATTTGCACTCACTTCCACTTCTACAGCCGTTGCGGCCAGTGGAGACGCAATAAGCAAAGCCGTTAGAGCAATATTTTTCTTCAGTAATTTCATAGTATTCCCTCCAGAATTTAATAAATTAGATAATAACATACATATAAGTTGTCATCAAAATAAAACCTATCACCTCACCTTATATGTCTAAAAAGCAACCAATACAGCGTTGCAGCTCTCAACTTGATTAGCACAAACCATGCCATATTTTGTGTAACGGATTCAGGCGTTAAAACAAGTCAGATAGAGGAGTACTATCGATATGGGGGGACTGCTGATTCAAAAAGCACTAATCTGGTGCATTAACACACTTACAGCGCACAGTTATAGCGCAGCGCTTTTAGTCGATAAGATTTTGCACCGAGTCGGTATCGCGCAGGATTGATGGCACAAAAGTAATGCTTAAACCTGAGGCCCAGTGGGCTATCCACCTCAAGCGTCGCGCATAGCAACAGTAATTTGTTGTCACAAGACTGCCAACAAACGGCCAGCAAACTGCCAACAACAGACAGGTCCATTAATTGATTTAGCTTAGGTCGGCGAAAAACCTAACCGCCCCGCCAGCTATAATCTACCCGCCTGGCACAACTTACCTGCTGCCCAAAGAGTTGATCCGCGTGCGTGAACATAACCTTCATTATCAAACCTGAACTTGCTAACATAGCGAGCTATATTTCGTGGCCCACTACTTTTCACATGATACCGTCGAACTGCTCTCGCTATAGTTTATTAACAACTTTCGTTATATCCATGGTTCTATTCAGCTCTCACCTTTGCGCACAGACCACTAATTCGACACAGACAATCGATGTCCACTGCGAGAAGGTGATTCAGGCTTTTATTGGTCATCTGACCGAGGAAAATTTGGTGACGGCAGATACTCAGGAGCAAGTCCGTATAAAACAGATTGCCCTTGATTTATGTACCGAGACTGAGAAGTCGGTGCAGCAACAACATGAACAGGGCAAGGAAGAAGCGCTCGAAAACTGGTTTTTTGAGTATCATCCGGAAAAGCCCGGCAATCGCCGTCTTAAAAAAACCTATTAGGGCCGTTTGCGCCCGCTACGATTTTTGCGGGTATGTTGTGTGGCAAATTGTCGATGCCTTTTACTAACATTTTGTGTACGGCCCCTGCCTCGACGACCTGCCTCCTGTGCCGGAATGAGGCAATGCTCACCATCACCAATTAAATCCGCGCGTCCGGCCCTGACCAGATAGTCACTTATCAACGGCCAGTTTGCAGGATCGTGGTAGCGCAACAAGGCTTTGTGTAAACGGCGCTTATCCAAATTGCGCACGCGGCTGACTTTTTCTCCACCCTTGTAACTCAGACCGCGCAGAGGGTTGCGCCCAGTGTGGTACATCGCCGTAGCAGTCGCCATCGGCGAGGGATAAAAAGTTTGCACCTGGTCAGCGCGGAAACGATGCCGTTTTAGCCACAGCGCCAGTTCGACCATATCATCTTCACTGGTGCCCGGATGAGCAGCAATAAAGTAGGGGATCAGATACTGTTTCTTGCCGGCTTTTTTAGTGTATTTTTCAAACATCGCGCTGAACCGGTGATAGCTATCCATTCCCGGCTTCATCATTTTCGATAGCGGTCCTTCCTCGGTGTGCTCAGGTGCGATCTTCAGGTATCCGCCAACATGATGCGTGACTAACTCCTCAACGTATTCTGGCGATTCAACAGCCAGATCGTAGCGCAAGCCCGATGCGATCAGCACTTTTTTAATGCCTGGCAAAGTTCTGGCCCGACGATATAGGTGAATCAGGGGGTCGTGATCGGTATTAAGGTTCACACATATACCAGGATAAACACAGGACAACCGTCGACAGGCGGATTCAATCTCCTTCGATTTACAGGCTAGTCGGTACATATTGGCAGTGGGTCCACCGAGATCGGATATCACACCAGTAAAGCCTGGTGTCTTATCACGAATATTTTCAATCTCAGCAATAATCGAGTCCTCGGACCGGTTTTGAATAATTCGCCCCTCGTGCTCGGTAATCGAACAAAAAGTGCAACCGCCAAAACAGCCACGCATAATATTCACAGAAAACCGAATCATCTCGTAAGCCGGAATACGTCGACCCTCGTACCTGGGGTGCGGCACCCGCGCATAGGGCAGGCCAAATACCCCATCCATTTCTTCAGTGGTCAATGGCACCGGTGGTGGATTCAACCAAACCTCAACGTTGTCGTGTCGCTGCACCAATGCCCGCGCATTGCCCGGATTGGTTTCCAGATGTAGCACCCGCGAGGCGTGGGCATAAAGCACCGGGTCATTTTTCACTTTGTGGCAGGCCGGCAGCCGAATCACAGACTTTGCTCGATCAATCTTTTCTCTATGAGGAACAAAATGAAGAACCTGCTCGCCGGTGCCCGTATCACGGCCAACAGTACATTTGCCGCCAGTTGCCGCGGCCAGCTCCTCATCACTGTCATAGGGATTATGGATCGGATCGACTTTACCCGGTCGGTCAACACGGGTGGAATCGATGACCGTCCAGCCTTCCGGTAAGTCCTCACGCAATATCACGGTGCCGCGAATATCCGTCACCTCAGCAATACTATGTCCCCGCGCCAGGCGATGAGCGACTTCCGTCACAGCCCGTTCGGCATTACCGTAGAGCAGAATATCCGCCTGCGAATCGACCAGAATGGAGCGTCGCACTTCATCTGACCAATAGTCGTAATGCGCAATCCGGCGCAGGCTGGCTTCGATACTACCTAGCACGACAGGCACATCCTTCCAGGCCTCCCGGCAACGCTGAGAGTAGACGATCACTGCACGATCCGGTCGTTTGCCGCCCTCACCGTCGGGGGAATACGCATCATCGCTTCGCATACGCTTGTCCGCCGTATAGCGATTGATCATCGAATCCATATTGCCCGCTGATACACCGAAAAACAGATTAGGCTTACCAAGGCGCATAAAGTCGTCTTTGCTGCGCCAGTCGGGTTGATCAATGATGCCCACACGAAAACCCTGAGCTTCCAACAACCGGCCAATGACTGCCATGCCAAAACTGGGATGATCCACGTAGGCATCACCGGTGACGACAATAACATCACAACTATCCCAGCCGAGTTGATCCATTTCTTCCCTGCTAGTCGGCAGGAAGGGCGCCGTACCGAAACATTCGGCCCAGTATTGAGGATAGGAAAATAGCGGAGTAGCAGTTTGCATCATGATGGCTTCAGGAAATCACACGTTAGGTACGTGACACAATTTGGTTAATTAATCAGAGGCTCCTTAGAAATTCCTGCTCCTTAGGAGGAGCCAGGCAAATGATGCCCGGCTTGAGGCATAACGTCATCGGTATGGTGATGATTAGCTGTCCCGGAACACAGAGGGTACGAAATCCGGATCCAGTGTTTTTAAAGGGTGGGAACCTGAAACCTGGCCCATAAAAGGCGAGTGTACCGAATAACCCAGTAAAGATTGTATTTTTGGACTCATGCCTTTCACCATGTCACGGGGTATAGTGAGATAAAAGTTCTCTATCGTCCTGGCCCACGGCTGACAGTATTGATTAGACAGTGCGCGCCTGATACCTGTGCTGGTATTGCGACCGCCGCGGTGGAGTGTGCTACCTGAAAACACGACACAGGCTCCCGCTGGCATTTCAACAGTGATGGATTTCCCGTCCATGCGCTGGGCATAATCTGGATCGGTTTCAGTCTCTCCATCACGATAATCACCGCCTGCCTGCTCCTCGCTCCAGCAATTACTGCCCGGAATGACCTCAGTGCCACCGTTTTCGGCGGTGAAATCGTCGAGAGCAATCACTGTCGATATCGCAATCATTCGGGGTCGGGGAATGGCGTAAAAAGCATCGTCACAGTGCCAGGGCTGTGGCGTTTCTCCAGGATGGATACAAATCGCCTGGCTGGTTGTCAGCAAAAAATTGGCTTCGAGGAAAGCATCGCATATCGCCATTACCCGTTGGTCTTCGACGATATCCTGAAATGCTTTATCCTGGGTAAGCAGTGCATAGATTCGCTCAGTCTTGCTGCCCTCAAAGTTGTTCCGGCCCGCAAAAGTAACTGTACGACTATCGAGCAAATCTCGCGCTTTCGCCAACTGCTGCGGGGACAGGAAATTCTCTATGATGGAATAACCCTGCTCACGAATTTCGCTAGCGGCCTTATGTGAATCACCAGGCTGTAACTCGTCAGAAGATTGCTTGTTCATGACTGATCCTCATGTTTGACAGCACTTCACGCAACGGTAACTATTTAACCAAAAGAACATCCTGTGTTACTACCGCACTTCCTGATTCGCACCTGTTAGCGCCACGACCTTCGCCCAGTTATTTGGCTTGTTCGATACTATTTTTACTGCTTAATACTATTTTTCTTCTCTGACAATAGGCAACCAGTGGAAAAAGCCCACCAGGATAACCATCATGGCATCATAGATAGTATCGCGGTCCTTCATTCTCAGCTTGCCCTGGATGACAACAAGCTCGCCAAGATGGGCATAAAAAACCAGCACGCCGATCCATAACACAAGCTCACTCCACTCTTTGCCCAGCATACCGAATAACGCTAATAGCGGTAATACCCAAAAACCTAATGTCGCAATTTTGCCGATAGAAAGAAACTTTTGCATAGACTGGATCTCCTTGGACCTATAATTTTAACTACTGAAAAAAAATAATTATCACCGCCGGCAAGTGTAACAATTCACCAGAGAGCCTACAATTCAACCCCTTGACCGCCTGGTCTCAGTTTCACCAACTCCATTTTACACATCACCAATTTCTCTCCACAGTACGCCGCGTCCAGATCAGGAATAAGGCCACAGAAAACCCCGCCGCCGCAAACAACATACACATCACCATGATTTGATAGCGAGCAGCTACCAACGGCGACACACC
>QNFP01000022.1 GCA_003645535.1 Gammaproteobacteria bacterium
CCATCATCAACTGCTGCAGGTAGTCGGGGAGCAGCCTGAGTCGGTGGATATAGGGTAAGACTGCGCGGCTCCCGTAGCCGCCATATTCGGAGCCGCGAAAATTGATGTGCCAGATAGCTTGCAGGCCGTGAAGTACTGGCAGGTTGTCGGCAAAAGCAGTGTCGCGAAAATGCTCATCCATTTCTCTGGCACCACTGAGTAATTGTAGAAAAACATCTGGACCCAATGCCAGCGCTATAGGCAGGCCGATGGCTGACCACAGGGAAAAACGACCCCCGACCCAATCACCCACGGCAAATACTTGTTCCGCTTCCATCCCCCAGGCGAGCGCTGCCGTTTTGTTGGCCGTAGCGACGACGAAATGCTGGTTAAATTTTTGTGCAGGAATGCCTTCGTCGCACAGCCAGGCCCTTGCTGCGTCAGCGTTGGTCAATGTTTCCAGTGTCGAAAAACTTTTCGAAGAAACGATAAACAGGGTGGTTTCGGCAGTGCATTGAGCCAGCACGGAAGACAGCGCATCATTATCTATATTGGCAACAAAATGCGTACGCAGTTCAGGGTGATGGAGATCCGCAAAAGCTGTGACTACTAAACGTGGGCCGAGATCGGAACCGCCAATGCCTATATTGACAATTGACTGAAACGGCTTGCCGGTGGCTCCCCTGATCTCTCCCTGCCTTACCCGCTCGGCAAACTCCAGCATTCTGTCCAGCACGGCAGTAACCTCATGCTCGACACCGCTGGAGCCGTGCCCTGCACTGCGCAAAGCTGTGTGCAGGGCGGGTCTGTTTTCAGTGTTGTTTACCGGCTCTCCACAAAACAAGCGCTCGATAGCGGGTTTTAACTTAGCGGTATCGGCGAGTTCGAGTAACAGGGCCAGTGTTTGTTCAGTGAGGTGATCTTTCGAAAAATCGAAGTAAATATGGTCTGAATTTGCGTTGAATCGTGACCCTCTATCGGTATCCTCTGCAAAGAGTTCGGTGAGGGTGGTGGTGGCCAACGTTACTGCATGGGCCTGCAAATCCTGCCACGCGCTGGTTTCCTGTATGGGTTTTAATTTGCCTGGTTGAGTTGTACTCATACTTGCCTATCTGTTTTTTTAGCTTTATATCTTTATATCTTTATCTTTATAAGGTTAGTGAACCTCTGCTTTTAATAGGTTCTGTCAACAGCAAAGTCGGCAAGACCTAGCATCGCATTGTGGTATTTCGATGGGCCTAAGGCGGCGAGGCATTGTTTGGCCTGTGCAACGTGTTCTTTAGCTTTGCTAAACGTGTACGAAAGCGAAGAAGTGTCATTGATAATATCGACAACCACCTGTATTTGCCCAGTGTCTCGCTCGTTGATTGCCTTACGTAACGCCTCTATCTGCTGACTGGATCCGCAACTCATGGCATGAATAAGAGGTAGCGTCACTTTACCCTCGGCGAGGTCATCGCCAGCATTTTTGCCCAGGCTGGAGTTATTGTTACTGTAGTCAAGGGCATCATCGACCAGTTGAAATGCCATACCCAGGTGCCGGCCATAAGCAGTTAACGCTTTGCAGGTACTAGTATCGGTATTGCTTAGGATAGCTGCGGTATGGCTAGCGCCTTCAAACAGCTGGGCTGTTTTACTGCCGATAACTTGCAGGTAATCATTTTCGCTCAAGTTGGTATCGCCGATATTTACCAGTTGCTGTACCTCGCCTTCGGAAATGATATTGGTAGTGTCGGCGAGTACATTCATGATGTTGATGTCGCCCATGCGCACCATCATCTGGAAGGCGCGGCTATAAAGGAAATCGCCAACCAGTACGCTTGGCGCGTTACCCCACTGTGCGTTGGCAGTAAACCGGCCACGGCGCATGTTCGACGTATCGACCACATCGTCGTGCAATAGTGTTGCGGTATGGATAAACTCGATAATAACAGCGAGATCGATATGGCGGTCATCGTTGTATCCGCTGGCTCTTGCAGCGAGCAATACGACGAGAGGACGCAGCCTTTTACCTCCCGCTTCGATAAGGTAATGACCAATCTGTTCGACAAGACCGACCTCTGAGTGCAACTGATTCATTATCAGTTCATTGACTGCATCAAAGTCGTCCTTAACGATATTTCGAATTGACTGCATGCTAATGGTGATTCTCAGGCGGGATGCGCGGCATCCTAGGGCTCAGTAACAGGGGTGTCAAGGTGCGTTGTTGTCACATTGTTGTCTGTGGTCCGGGTTTAAATGGTAGATGTTTAACGTCTATTTTTCATGTTTTTGCCCCTTGCGGCAGAGCCGCCTTTAACTTAAACTTGCCGCCCTTAAAAAGTCGACCCTCTCTGTGACTGATCGGTTTGCTTCGCTTTCCAGACGGAACACCAGACGGAGCAGTGAGTGGAGCAAACGACTACACAGGTTTCCCAGGGCGATATTCAGGAGCAGGACATGTACGCGGTAATAGAAAGTGGCGGCAAACAACATCGCGTCGAACCCGGCGAAGTATTGAATCTTGAAAAAATTGATGTGCCGACGGGCGAAACAATAGATTTTGACAAGGTTTTGCTGGTTGCTGACGATGGTAGTATTAAAGTTGGTGCGCCTTATGTCGATGGCGGCAAAGTGAGTGCCGAAGTGGTCAGCCATGGTCGTGGTGAGAAGGTGAAAATTATTAAATTTCGCCGTCGCAAGCATCATCGTAAACAAATGGGACACCGTCAATGGTATACCCAGGTTAAAATTACCGCTATTACTTCGGCTTGATTAGCACATTTGATGCACGCACTTGAGTGCAGGTAAGTTTACGCACACATTTGTCTTCATAGTAAGGTTGCGTACATATAAGGCATAGAGCTTTAAGGAATAAATTATGGCACATAAGAAAGCTGGTGGTAGTACTCGTAATGGACGTGATTCGGAAAGTAAACGTTTGGGTGTTAAACGTTTTGGCGGAGAGCTGGTGCGAGCGGGAAATATTATTGTCCGACAACGCGGTACGCGCTTTCATGCGGGTAGTAATACCGGTTTGGGCAAAGACCACACGATTTTTGCAAAGTCTGATGGCAAAGTAGAGTTTGTCCAGCGTGGACCAAACAATCGAAAATTTGTTGATATTGTACCGGCTTGAAATGGGATTGAATTTGAAAAGCCCCGCTTGCGGGGCTTTTTTTATGGCTGCGATGTATCATTAGTGTTCATAGGCTCCAGCTAGCTGCCAGTAACATTGTCCGGGTGAGGAAGAAACGTGAAATTTGTTGACGAAGCGCCGATTGATGTGCGAGCCGGAAAAGGCGGCCACGGGTGTCTTAGCTTTCGGCGTGAAAAATATATACCCAAAGGAGGTCCGGACGGTGGTGATGGTGGCGATGGTGGCGCAGTTATACTGGAGACTGACGCCAGCTTAAATACCCTGGTGGATTATCGCTATCAACGCCATTATCAGGCCCAAAATGGCGAGCCCGGTAAAGGTAAAAACTGTACTGGCAGGAAGGGTCAGAATCTGGTTTTAAAAGTCCCTGTCGGCACTACCGTCATAGACACAGAAAATGGTGAAATCCTCGGTGATTTGATAGTCGTTGGACAGCAGTTAGTTGTTGCCAGCGGCGGTTTTCATGGTCTCGGCAATACTCGCTTCAAGTCTTCTACTAACCGCGCCCCGCGTCAGACTACACCGGGTGGCGACGGAGAGTCGTTGAAATTGCGCCTAGAGCTCAAAGTGCTTGCCGATGTTGGCCTGCTGGGTTTACCCAATGCTGGTAAATCCACATTGATTAGATCAGTTTCTGCCGCCACACCGAAAGTTGCTGATTATCCTTTTACTACACTGATTCCAAATCTTGGTGTTGTGCAACTGGGGCCATATCGTAGTTTTGTTATGGCCGATGTGCCCGGGTTGATCGAAGGCGCTTCCAGTGGGGCTGGCCTGGGTATCCGTTTTCTCAAACACCTGACGCGAACGCGACTATTGTTACACCTGGTTGATATGTTGCCAGTAGATGGTTCGGATCCTCTGCAAAATGCGCTATCAATTCATCGCGAACTGAACACCTTTAGTCCAACCCTGGCAGCCCGTGATCGCTGGCTGGTATTGAATAAAATTGATCTGTTGCCAGCAGATAGTGTTGATGCGGTTTGTCAGACATTGATTGATGACCTTGAATGGTCAGGCCCGGTGTACAAAGTTTCAGCTTTGTCGGGGTCCGGTACGAACGGATTGTGCGAGGATATTTACACTCATCTGACTCAGCGTCGGGAACAACTGGATGCAGACCCGGAAGCCGGGCAGGTCGAGGAGGCAGCGCAAGTTCAAATGCAGGCGGAAGTTCGCCAGCGGATTGAAAGTCTGCGCAATGCGGAGCGGCCCGCTAACACGGCAGATAGTACGGATAGTGACGACGATGATGACCATGATGTCGAAGTTGTTTATGAGTTATAGGGAATGAGCTATAGACAATAAGCCACGAGAAATGATCCAGGATTAGAACGCAGCCGGCCAGTTACCGATCAATAAATTGCGGCGGTGAGCCAGGCACGCTCACGGTATGGCGCCTTCACTGCTTATGTTTGAACATTATTGTTCAGGAAAGGTGATTGTGAGAACGCGAATTCCGCACACTGGATTCGAGATAGTACAGTCGAGATAGTAAGTTAGGGAAAGTACATTCGAGACGATGTATTCGAGAGAAAGATGAACACAGAGCTTAAGCCAAGACAAAAAATTAGTGCTGCCCGGCGCTGGGTAGTAAAAGTTGGTAGCGCACTGCTGACCAATAATGGTCTGGGGCTTGATCATGCTGCTATTGGTGCCTGGGTGAGCCAGATCGTTGCACTCCAGGATAGTGGTATTGAAGTTGTGCTGGTCTCCTCAGGGGCAGTCGCAGAGGGTATGGCGCGTCTGGGTTGGCGACAACGCCCCCACAAAATACATGAGTTGCAGGCAGCAGCAGCAGTTGGGCAAATGGGCCTCGTGCAGGCCTATGAGGCGCAATTTCAGCACTACGGCAAGCACGCCGCGCAAGTATTACTGGATCATGATGACCTGGCAAACCGGCAGCGTTATCTTAACGCGAGAAGTACGCTGGTATCTTTGCTGGAGCTTGGAGTGATACCGGTTATCAACGAAAACGATACTGTTGCCACCGAGGAAATCCGCTTTGGTGATAACGACAGGCTTGCCGCTCTGGTGACTAACCTGGTGGATGCGCAACTATTAGTCTTACTCACTGATCAGAATGGTTTATTTGAACAGGATCCGCGTAAGCATCCGGGGTCGCCGCTAATCAGCCTGGCGGATGCGGAAGATCGCGCGCTGGATCTTATCGCAGGCGATAGCAGTAGTGGTCTGGGGCGTGGCGGTATGCTTACCAAGCTACAGGCTGCGCGACTGGCCGCTCGTTCGGGAGCAAATACGCTGATAGCGGGTGGTCAGGTAGATAATATTTTGCTCAAGCTCAGGGCCGGTGATGAGGAGGGTACGTTGCTGGTTGCCAATCGCGAGCCTCTGGATGCTAGAAAGCAATGGCTGGCGGGTCATTTGCAAGTGCGTGGACGGTTAGTGCTGGACGATGGCGCGGTTAGCATGGTTCGCGAGCGTGGCAAAAGCCTGTTGCCCATAGGGGTGAAATCAGTATCTGGTACGTTCACCCGTGGTGAGATGGTGAGTTTTGTTGACCAAAGTGGCCATGAAATTGCGCGTGGGCTGGCCAATTACAATGCCGACGAGACCGCCAAAATTATTGGCAGCGCGAGCAGCGAAATTAGTAAGATACTCGGTTATTGTGATGACGAGGAGCTTGTCCACCGCGACAACCTGGTGCTCTTGTAAGGGTTTTTGTGGCGTTAGCTGCCGGGCGATTTTCCTGGAGATTAAACCGGCGTAAAAACAAATATCGTGTATTCCTGCTGGTTTATTATCCTGTGACTTATTGCCTGTGACGATTACCAGTGCCAGTTGCTATTTCCAGACGCTATTTCGAGTTGCCACTCCCAGTTACTTTTCAGTTATAGCCAGGCGACAGTCAAGCCACAAAAAAGGCCGGCAGATTTTGCCGGCCTTTAGATACACACCAATATTTACTCCAATATCAGCTAATGCGAACTGCAGTAAATCAGGCGGATAAAGCCTTGATTTTTGCATTCAATCTGCTTTTATGACGCGAGGCTTTGTTCTTGCTCAAAATACCACCTTTACCAGCATAGCGATCAAGTACGGAAACTGCCGCCGCATATGCAGCTTTAGCCTTATCGACGTCACCAGCTTCGATAGCAGCATTCACCTTTTTGAGATAGGTGCGTGCCATTGAGCGCATACTGGCGTTGTGCTGGCGCCGTTTTTCGTTTTGTTTAGCGCGTTTACGCGCCTGGGGTGAGTTTGCCACCTTTTTCTGCTCCCTTTACTGGGCTGGATATTGCGAGGCCGCGCAGTTTACAGAGTTTGTAGATTGAGATCAATACTTGTCACTATCTGTGTTGCCGTCTGATGAGCTGATTTGCTGTTTGCTTAGTTGTTGTTCCACAGCCCAGACAATATGTTCTTTTACCAACGCAGAACTGATTTCGAGCCTGGCTTGCAAGGTCGCAACCAGCGCTTCTGAATATGGCGCATTGCCGAGGCCAACGGCGAGGTTGCGCGCCCACTGCTGGTAGCCAATACGCCGGATAGGTGAGCCGGCGGTATTACGCAAAAACTCCTGTTCACTCCAGTTAAACAGCGTCATCAGCGCGCTATTGTCGAGATCGTGGCGCGGGTGAAAATCTTGTTCGCCTGTTGGTGACGCAAAGCGATTCCAGGGGCAGATAATCTGACAGTCATCGCAGCCGAAAACTCGGTTGCCTATGGCCTTGCGGAACTCCACCGGAATGACGCCTTTATTTTCAATGGTCAGGTAAGAGATGCAACGCCGAGCGTCGAGCACATAAGGTGCAGGAAAGGCGTCGGTGGGACAGACTGTCTGACAGGCGCGACATTGGCCACACTGCTTTTCCTGCTCGGGCTGATCAGGTTGCAGCTCAAGGCTGGTGTAGAGTTCACCCAGAAAAAACCAGGAACCGGCGTGTCGATTTAGCAGCAGTGTGTTTTTGCCAATCCAGCCTAGCCCCGCCTGTTCCGCCAGTGGTTTTTCCATCACGGGTGCGCTATCGACAAAGGCCCGCTGCAGCACGGGCTGCCCACAGGCTGTTTCGATACGATTGGCGAGAGTGGCAAGACGCTTGCGCATCAGTTTATGGTAGTCCCTGCCCAGCGCGTAGCGTGACAGGTAGGCTTTGTCACCATCTTTGAGGCAGGCGATCATACCGCTATCGGCGGGCAGATAATCCATACGTACACAGATTACCGACACCGTGCCTGGCATCAGTTGTGCTGGTTGCCAGCGCTTGCTGCCATGTCGCCCCATCCATTCCATTGACCCATGAAAGTCACTATCCAGCCATTGCTGTAGGCGTTTGCCCGCGTTGCTTAAGTCAACCCGTGTAAAACCCGTTTGCTGAAAACCTAGCTCGCGGCTCCAGTGACGGATATCTTTTGTCAGATGAGCAATAGATTCAGGGCTGGAATAGGTCATAGTGTGGTTATTGGATGGTCACAGTGGGGCTGTTCATGGAGGAGCTGTTTATAGTGGTTTGTTCATAAAGGGGCTGTTCATAAAGGGGCATGGCAGCTCGCCCCGCTTATCGTATAATTCTCGTAGAAATATTGACAACATACAGGGTTACAGTGAATTTTGCAGACAAGCTATATACAGCCGATACGGTACGAGAGTTAGATCGACGCGCTATTGAGGATCACGGCATTCCCGGTATTGTGCTCATGAAGCGCGCCGGAGCGGTTGCCTTCGCAGAGTTGCTGACGCGCTGGCCAAACCCGGACCGAATTACGATACTTTGTGGCGGTGGCAACAACGGTGGCGATGGGTACATTATCGCAGCTCTGGCTCGACAACGTGGTCTGGCGACGACGGTATTACAACTGGTCGACGCTGAAAAATTACAGGGAGATGCGCGTCGTGCCTGGCAATTTGCCTGCCAGGAAGGTGTGCCCATGCGTCCTTTCAAGGGAGCCCTGGACAGCGCTGGCGGCCCCATTGTTGATGCCTTACTGGGTACGGGTATCAAAGGGGATGTGCGCGCAAGCTATAAGCAGGCTATTGCTGCTATCAACGCTTCGGGCAGCCCGGTACTGGCAGTCGATATTCCGTCAGGCCTGTGTAGCGACACCGGTGCAGTGCGCGGTGCCGCTGTGATTGCAGATGTTACCGTTACCTTCATCGGCGTAAAGAGCGGTTTGTTGACCGGCCGGGGGCCAGCCCTGGTCGGTGACTTAGTGTATCGCGATCTTGATGTGCCCCCACAGGTTTTTGATGACGTGCCAGTCGCTGCGCAGCGACTGGATTTGCTGAGTTTGATGGCTGACTTACCGCAACGTGAGCGAGATGCACACAAGGGGAAATTTGGCCATGTGCTGGTCATCGGTGGTGATCAGGGTTTTGGCGGTGCGGCAGCCATGGCTGCGGAGGCGGCAATCCGGGTGGGCGCAGGCCTGGTTGGAGTGGCTACACGCGCTAGCCATGTGCCCGCATTACTGGCGCGGCGGCCGGAACTTATGGTCAAAGCCGTCGAATCTGGTCAGCAACTGGAACCTCTGCTGGAGGCACCAACTGTCCTGGTAGTAGGTCCGGGTCTGGGGCGATCAACCTGGTCGGAGCAGGTGCTACAGCAGGCGATCAAGTCGGGTATTCCCATGGTAGTAGATGCAGATGCACTGAATTTACTTAGTGAAGGGGTAATTGGTGCCGGTGCTGATAGCAGCGCCTGGGTGTTGACCCCTCATCCGGGAGAGGCGGCGCGCTTACTGAATATTAGCAATGCTGATGTTCAGCGGGATCGGCTGGCGGCCTGTCGTTCAATCCAGCAGGCATATGCTGGCACAGTGTTACTCAAAGGTGCAGGCACGCTGATATGCAGCGGTGATGAGACGCTGTCATTGTGTCTTTACGGTAATCCAGGTATGGCCACTGGTGGTATGGGTGATGTGCTGGCCGGAATCATCGGTGGTTTGTTGGCTCAGGGACTAAGCGGCAGTAAAGCGACAGAGCTCGGTGCGTGTCTCCATGGTGCGGCGGCAGATCTGGTCGCTGAAGAATTTGGTGAACGCGGTATGATGGCAACTGATTTACTGGCGCCTTTGCAGCGACTGGTAAACGGTAAATGACTGATTCATTCACCTGCTATATAGCGGGCGAAGAGGCTATGGTCGAGTGGGGTAAATTGCTTGGCGAATCCCTGGCAAAGGGGGGTACGGTTTTCTTTCACGGCGATCTGGGTAGTGGCAAAACTACCCTGTGCCGTGGCGTCCTGCGTGCTCTGGGGCACCGCGGGGCAGTGAAGAGCCCGACCTATACCCTGGTTGAACCCTACCGTTACCGCAATATTGATATTTACCATTTTGATTTGTATCGGCTCGGCCACCCGGAGGAGCTGGAGTACATGGGTATTCGAGATTACTTTGATGAGGGAAATATCTGTCTTGTGGAATGGCCCGAGCGAGGTACGGGTATGCTGTCACCTGCCGACCTTAATATTTTTCTGGAATACCAGGATGATGGTCGACGGGTGAAATTGGCGGCTTCCACTCAGCACGGTGGAAAAATGATGGAAGAAATTCGTGAGGTCTATGCTGAGGCTAATTAAAGCGCCGGCCCTGTGGTTGGTTATTTGCCTGTGTATAACAGCGCAGGGTGCGCTGGCAGCGGCGTCCATTGACGGAATCCGTCTGTGGCGTGCGCCAGATCACACGCGGCTGGTATTTGATTTGTCGGCGCCTGTGGAATACCAGATATTTGCTCTCCAAAACCCCCACCGACTGGTGATTGATATCAATAGTGTGGCGTTTAAAGCTAACCCGGCGGCACTGGATTTTAGCGCAACGGCGATTAGTACCTTGCGCACGGCAGTGCGTAATGGAAAGGATCTGAGGGTTGTTCTGGATTTGTCTGCACGGGTAAATCCGCGCAGTTTTGTGCTTGGCCGCAACGAACAGTACGGTGATCGGTTGGTGGTCGACCTGTATGACCAGAAGAGTAGCACCGCCAAGACTGTGGCTGATGTGGTCCCCACAAGTGGCAAGCTGCGCGATGTCGTTATTGCTATCGATGCTGGTCACGGTGGGGATGATCCCGGTGCGATAGGGCCAGGCCGGATCTATGAGAAAAAGGTAGCCTTGTCTATCAGTCGCGAGCTAAAAAAGTTGCTCGACAGCAAGCCAGGTTACCGTGCTGTGCTGGTGCGCGATGGAGATTACTATATCCCCCTGCGTGATCGGACGCGCATTGCCCGCAAAAAAAGAGTAGATATGTTTGTGTCGATTCATGCTGATGCATTTCGTAAAGCTTCGGCGCACGGGGCATCGGTGTATGCGTTGTCGCGTCGCGGGGCAACCAGTGAAACAGCGCGTTATCTCGCTCAACGTGAAAATCGCGCTGATCTGATCGGCGGGGTTGGTACGGTGAGTCTCAATGATAAAGATAAGATGCTGGCTGGTGTACTGCTGGATTTATCTATGACCGCGACACTCGATAGTAGCCTCGAGGTGGGCGGTAATGTATTGCAGTCAGTAGGCAAAGTAACCAGACTCCATAAAAAACGTGTCGAGCAGGCGGGGTTTGTCGTACTCAAATCTCCAGATGTGCCTTCTATTCTTGTTGAGACCGGCTTTATTTCCAACCCCGCAGAAGCGAAGCGCCTAAACAAGCGCAGCCACCAGCGTAAACTGGCGCGAGCTATTTTTGATGGTATAAACTTATATTTTGTCCGCCGTCCGCCAGTGGGTACATTACTGGCCTCACAACAGGCAAAAAAGGCAGCTGTTTATGTCGTTGTCAGAGGCGATACATTGTCGGATATAGCACAGAGACATCGGGTCAGCACTAAAGAAATCCAACGTCGTAATAAGCTTAAATCTACCAGTATTCATGTCGGTCAGCGCATTATCATTCCTTCGCGGTCATGAATAAAATAGTGTTAACAGGCTTTAGCTAAATGCCCAGTATTAGATTGCTCAGCCCACGACTTGCCAACCAGATAGCTGCTGGTGAGGTGGTCGAGCGACCCGCCTCATTGGTAAAGGAGTTACTCGAAAATAGTCTCGATGCTGGCGCCAGTGTTATTGATATTGACGTTGAGCAAGGAGGTTGCAAACGGGTTCAGGTGCGCGATAACGGCAGTGGCATCAATAAGGCAGAGTTACCGCTGGCCCTGAGTCGCCATGCGACCAGCAAAATTCTGAACCTGGAAGACCTGGAAGCCGTGGCGACCCTTGGCTTTCGTGGTGAAGCCCTGGCCAGTATTGCCTCCGTATCCCATTTGACCATGACCAGCAATACCGAAGTGAAGGGCCATGGGTGGCGAGTTTGTGCTGCTGGCCCAGGTATGGAGGCTGATATTGAACCGGCACCTCACCCCGTTGGTACCACGGTGGAGGTGCGCGATCTGTTTTTTAATACGCCGGCACGCCGAAAATTTCTGCGTAAGGAAAAGACCGAATTTAATCGTCTGGACGATGTGGTTAGACGACTGGCGCTGAGCCACTTGAACGTCACCTTCAATCTGCGCCATAACGGCAAGGTAGTGCGTCAATATCGATCAGCAGAGCATTTTGCTGAACAGGAACGGCGCATTGCCACCGTGTGTGGGACGGCCTTTATGGAGCAGGCGCGTTTTATCGATATAGAACAAACCGGTTTGCGTTTATGGGGTTGGCTGGGTTCGCCGAATTTGTCGCGTAGTCAGGCCGACCAGCAGTATTTTTTTGTTAATGGCCGCACTGTTCGCGACCGTGTGTTCACTCATGCGGTACGTCAGGCCTATCGTGATGTTGTCTATCACCAGCGTCATGCTGCCTGTGTGTTGTTTCTGGAATTGCCCACCGAGGAGGTCGATGTCAATGTGCACCCCACCAAGCATGAGGTTCGCTTTCGGCAAAGCCGTTCGGTGCATGATTTTCTTTATAGTTCTCTGCATCGAACGGTCGCGGAATTTGGCCCCGGCGAAGGTGATGGCTCTGGAGCACGGATATCAAACGACCCGCTAGCGGTTGCGGGTGGCACAGTTGTAGGTGGTAATGTCGCCAGCGGCGAAACTGTTACGGCCGCAGCCTGGCAGGATGGTATCGGCCAGCCGCGCCTGCCCCTGCGCAATATTGCCCCGACCGGTGTAGCTGATCAAATGGCCGTATACAAGGCGCTGCACAGACCGGCGGCTGATCGCGGACAGTGGCGGGAGACAAGTGACGCAGCCGTTGAAGCCACTGACCAGGTGCCACCGCTGGGTTATGCCATCGCGCAACTGAAGGGAATTTACATCCTCGCAGAAAACGAATTTGGCATGGTCTTGGTGGACATGCACGCGGCCCACGAACGCATTACCTATGAACAGCTGAAACTGGACTACGACGATAAAACCCTGGTTGCTCAGCCGCTGTTGGTGCCTCAGAGTGTGTCGGTCAGCGAGCGGGAGGCGGATTGTGCCGAACAGCACCGGGATTTATTTGCGAGTCTGTCCATTGATTTGCAGCGCACCGGGCCACAGGTGGTTGTGGTTCGCGAAGTCCCGGCACTGCTGCGCGAGACGGATGCGGATGCGCTAATCCGGGATATGCTGGCGGATTTGCTTACCCATGGCAGCAGTGATCGAGTCGAAGTGCTAGCCAATGACTTACTATCCAAACTGGCGTGTCACGGTTCTGTGCGCGCCAGACGATCACTGACGATTGCTGAGATGAACGCGCTGTTAAGACAGATGGAGGCGACCGAGCGTAGCGGTCAATGCAACCACGGGCGACCTACCTGGACGCAAATGTCCATGGCAGAGCTCGACAAACTTTTCCTGCGCGGGCGGTAGTCAGGCTTGACTGCAAACGCTGAGCATCGATCGCCGGTTATCTTTTTGATGGGCCCCACCGCCTCAGGCAAAACAGATCTGGCCATAGGGCTGTGCAATAACCTTCCAGTCGATATCATCAGTGTGTCTCGTCCCAGGTTTACCGCAGTATGGATATCGGTACTGCCAAGCCCGGTGCGGATATACTGACGCGAACCCCACACAGGCTGATCGATATACGCGACCCGGCTGAACCTTATTCTGTTGCGGAATTTGTTGTTGATGCCCGTCGTCATATCGCTGAAATTACCGCTGTTGGCCGTATACCGCTATTAGTAGGCGGTACCATGCTTTATTTTCGAGCGTTGTTACAGGGCCTGGCAGATCTGCCCGCTGCCAATTCGACCGTCCGTGCACTGATCGAGGCGCAGGCGATGGAGCACGGCTGGCCCCATATGCACCAGCTGCTCATGGACGTGGATGCCCCCACTGCGCTTAAATTACACCCTAATCACTCACAGCGTATAGCGCGGGCGCTGGAGGTTTATCGAATTACCGGTCAACCCCTGTCCCAACAGATAGCCAACCAGCAGCAGGGAATGGGAGGTAGTCCACCACTTACCAATGATTACCGGGTCGTGCAGCTGGCGCTGATTCCGGATGATCGCAAGGTATTGCATAAGGCCATTGAACAGCGATTCATGGAGATGCTCTCAGCGGGTTTGATTGCCGAGGTCGAGAAGCTCCTTGCACGCGGTGATTTATCCGTCGATCTGCCGTCGATGCGTGCGGTTGGTTATCGTCAGGTCTGGGCTTATCTGGCCGGTGAATACAGTTATGATCAGATGATAGAAAAAGCCTGTGCGGCGACCAGGCAGCTGGCAAAAAGGCAGTTGACCTGGTTGCGGAGCTGGCCTGACCTGGTGTGTGTGAATGCGCTGTCAACGAAGGCCGCAAAAATGACCGTAACGCCTTCATCTGCGCCGGATTTGTCTGACGAAATATTGATTAATACCTTGAATTTTCTGGAACAATCCGCCATATACTTTGTAGAGGCTGAATAGTATGATACGCGGCCAAATTGGTGAGAGTCGCCGATGCCTTTAAATCGGTAAAAATAAGTCTCTCATTGTATGTGATGCTACCTGACTGGTGGCTGTAAATCGTTAAAGTAAGTTGGAGAACAATAATGTCTAAGGGACATAATCTGCAAGATCCTTTTCTGAATGTGCTGAGAAAAGAGCGCATTCCGGTGTCGATTTTCCTGGTTAATGGCATCAAATTGCAGGGCCAGGTTGAGTCATTCGACCAGTTTGTGGTGTTGTTGAAAAATACCGTTAGTCAGATGGTCTATAAGCACGCTATATCGACGGTGGTGCCCTCGCGGCCGGTGAAATTACCTATGGCTGTGCCAGCGGAAGATGGCGACGACGTTGGTAACGTGGAGGATTGATTGTTCTTTGAGCGTCCCGAATCAGGTGAGCTGGCGGTTCTGATACATTTGAACCTGGATAATGAGCCGGAACCTGAAAATCGACGGGAATTTGAAGAGCTGGTGCTTTCGGCGGGTGGTGATCCCGTCAGTGAGATTACCGGGCACCGAAAAACCCCGCACCCGCGGTATTTTGTTGGTACGGGTAAATTAGAAGAGATTCGCGAGGAAGTTACCCGAACCGGCGCTGAGCTGGTTATCTTTAATCATAATCTTAGCCCGGGTCAGGAACGTAATATTGAGCAGGCGCTGTGTTGTCGGGTGCTGGATCGTACCGGTTTAATTCTTGATATCTTTGCACAGCGTGCCCAGACCCACGAGGGTAAATTGCAGGTCGAGCTGGCCCAGCTAGAATACATGAGTACCCGCCTGATCAGGGGCTGGACTCACCTCGAGCGTCAAAAGGGCGGTATCGGTCTGCGCGGCCCTGGTGAAACGCAGTTAGAAACAGATCGAAGGCTGTTGAGGGCGAGGATCAAATCGATCCACAGACGCCTGGAGAAAGTTCGGCGTCAACGGCATCAAAGCCGACGCTCCAGACAACGCGCCGATATTCCCACTGTGTCCCTGGTAGGTTATACCAATGCGGGTAAGTCCACGTTGTTTAACGAGTTGACCGGTGCTGGAGTTTATGTCGCAGACAAGCTCTTTGCGACCCTTGATCCAACGATGCGAGCCGTTAAAATGCCCGTTGCCGGCACGGTGGTTCTTGCTGATACAGTAGGCTTTGTCAGCCATTTGCCGCACAAGCTGGTGGAAGCTTTTCGGGCGACCCTGGAGGAGGCGGCCAATGCTTCACTGCTATTACATGTTGTCGATGCCAGTAGTGATGAACTGGAAGAGAACATCGAGCGTGTGAAAGAGGTGCTCAAAGACATTGATGCCGCAGAAATACCGGTGTTGAAAATTTATAATAAAACCGATTTGCTTGAAAATATTGAGCCGCATATTGAACGAAATGCGGACGGCCAGGCCAAATCAGTGTGGTTGTCGGCCCAGACCGGTGCGGGGCTTGACCTCCTGTTTAAAGCTGTTCAGGAACGCCTGGAAATGGATATTATCAGCGTTAGTTGTTGTCTGTCTCCGCAAGCGGGCAGATTACGGGCAAAGCTTTACGAGGCAGGAGCGGTGGTAGCCGAGCATAACCAAAGTGATGGTGCTACCATAGTTGATATTCGTATGACCAGGAATGACTGGCAGCGTTTGCTGAAAACAGAAGGCGTCACTGCCGAGCAGTTGGTGATTGACTCCTCTGCGGGCCAGTCAACAGTTGGACAGGGAAATAAAAATAGACTGGCGCTAGTCAGTTGAGTGACTAATCATTTAAGTGCAATGTAATAAAATTAATCAGAGTTAAGTGGCGTTTCGTGTGCGGGTTGTTAGAATCGGCGCCCTTGGATTCAGCGGAGTGATCTATGGCTTGGAATGAACCCGGTGGCGGGGGAAAAGACCCCTGGGGTGGCGGTAATGGTCGCAATACCCCACCCGACCTCGACGCCGTAATAAAAAATTTCACCGACAAACTGGGCAAGATTTTTGGCGGTGGCAATAGCGGCGGTAATAACGGTGGTGGCGATAACGATAGCAAGGGCGTCGGAACAGGGCTTGTTATAGGGCTTTTTGTGGTCGCCATAGGTGTCTGGCTGGTGCTGGGGGTCTATCAGGTGGATGCCAAGGAAAAAGCTGTTGTGCTACGTTTTGGTAAGTTCAATAGCATTGTTGGCGATGGTCTGCACTGGAATCCTCCGCTAATGGATATTGTGACTAAGGTGCGGGTAACGGAAGAAAGACAATATCAGACCGGTGGGCAAATGCTTACCAAAGATGAAAATATTGTCGAGCTGCCAATGACGGTTCACTACAACATAAAAAACGTTAAAGACTTCGTGCTCAATGTCTCCAACCCTGAAATGAGCTTGCACCAGTCGACCGACAGCGCGTTGCGACACGTAGTGGGCAGTACCGTGCTCGATGATGTGTTATCGACCGGGCGGGAGCAGCTCAGTGTGGATGTAAGAGCACGGCTGCAAAGTTATCTGGATAATTACGGTACCGGCATCCATGTGGTCAAGGTCAATATCCTCGAGGCAAAACCGCCTGCGGCAGTCAAAGCCGCTTACGATGATGTTATCAAGGCGCGGGAGGATCAGGAACGTCTGATCAACGAAGCCCAGGCCTATGCCAATGGTGTGGTTCCTGAAGCTCGTGGTGGTGCCCAGCGGGTCCTCGAAGAAGCCGACGCATATAAGGCTCAGGTGGTCGCGGAAGCGGAAGGTAACACACAGCGGTTTTTGAAGGTATTAGCGGAATATCAAAAAGCACCTCAAGTCACTCGTGAGCGTATGTATCTTGATGCCATCGAGGGAGTATTCGAGAACACTTCAAAAATCATGGTAGATATAGAGGGAGGTAATAACATGTTGTATTTGCCTCTCGATAAAATAATGCAGCAATCGCCTGTAGCTAGCGATCGAGGTAAAGCTTTATCCAGCAGTGAAGTAAGTATTATTGCCGATAGAGTTATCGATAAGCTCCGCAGTAGTCAACAAAGTTCTTCCCTGCGTCGGGAGTCACGATAATGAGCCGGAATTTATCCACACTGTTAATCGGTATTGTGTTGGCCATCATGTTGGCCAACAGCACCCTTTACGTTGTTCAGGAAACTGAAAAGGCGGTCAAATTACGCTTTGGTCGTATTGTCGAGCCGGATATCGCTCCGGGCCTGTACTGGAAATTCCCTTTTGCTGATGACGTGCGAAAGTTTGATGCCCGCATCTTAACGCTGGACTCAGAGCCAGAAAGTTTTCTTACGGTGCAGAAAAAGCGGTTAATCGTTGATGCCTTTGCCAAATGGAAGATTATCGATGTGGAAACTTACTATAAGGCCACTGGCGGCGACGAAACGGTAGCTCGTAGTCGCCTTGCTGACCGTGTCAACGATGGATTGCGCAACCAGTTTGGTACGCGAACTTTGCATGAAGCCGTGTCCGGTGAACGTGACGAGCTAATGCTGCACATTGCTGAGGCGTTAAACGAAACCGTGCTGCAGTCGCTCGGAGTAGTGGTGGTCGATGTGCGGGTGAAGCGTATCGATTTGCCTCCTGAAGTGAGCCAACAGGTCTACCGTCGTATGCAAGCTGAACGTGACAAAGAGGCGCGGGAGTTGCGTTCAAAAGGCAAGGAATCTGCAGAAAGAATTCGCGCTGATGCCGATCGTCAGGTCACTATTGTTGCTGCTAATGCCTATCGGGAAGCGGAGCAAACCCGAGGTGAAGGTGATGGGAAAGCCGCTGCTATCTATGCCGAATCTTATCAAAAGGATCCCGAGTTCTATTCATTTTCGCGCAGCTTAAAGGCCTACGGAAAGGCTTTTGCCAACAAGGGTGATATTGTACTCGTAGAACCGGACAGCGATTTTTTCCGTTATTTGAAAAGCCCGACGGGCAAGAATCAGTAAAACACCTTTATAGAGACCTTTGCACGAGAAACGATTTTATTTTTAGGTATCAAATAGTTGTCATGCCAGTTTCGTGACAGTTGTCTCCTGCCAATAGTTCCCTGGATATAGTTCCCTGGATATAGCCCCCTGGAAATAGCCCCCTGGAAATAGTCCCTGACCAGAGATAGTTCTGGTTAGTTAAGGGACATTTTCCTTGTCTCGCCTGTAAAGGTAATGTTTACCAGCTCAATAACTGCTCGCTCAATAACTGCTGGTTAACAACTTTCCGGTTAAAAACTTTCCAGCTAAAAAATGTCGGCAAAAAGAGCCACTGTGGTCTGCGTTAGTATTTATTGCAAGTCCATCCGAGTCAGTAAAAACCACAGCGTACGTGAATATGGAGTGCTACAATTCCACAACCGGGGTGCCCCGGTTTTTTTGTGACTGCGATACATAGGTGACGATGATCATAATGCCGTAGTACGGTGTGTATTTTAGTGAGTGTTACTGCGAGTATTACGGGGAAGTATTACGGGTAAGCATGACAGCTAGTGCTATGGGAAGCGTTATCGGATAGAGGCAGGATGATTTGGCAGGAAGTCTGGGTGGGTAGCTTAAGTTGGGTAGCTTAAGTTGGGTAACTAAGTTGGGTAACTAAGTTGGGCAATCAGGTTGGGTAACTAGGTATGGGGCAGGACTTTTTGACTGCTTTGTGTCTTGTGCTGGTGCTTGAGGGTGTTCTACCGTTCCTGATGCCCAGGCGTTGGCGCGATATGATACTTTCCCTCGCGCAAATGGACGAGCGGACTATCCGCGTCATTGGTTTAGCCAGTATGTTGTTGGGTGCGGGCTTACTATATTTGGTGAAGTGAAACAGTATGACTATTGTGGATCGCTGGTTATTGCCGGAAGGCATTGAAGAAATCTTGCCAAATCGCGCTATTAAGGTGGAGCGCCTGCGCCGTAGGTTGCTGGATCTGTACCATTCCTGGGGCTATGACCTGGTCATTCCGCCATTAGCAGAATTTACAGAATCGTTATTGAGCGGCTCCGGTGCGGATCTGGATCTGATGACCTGCAAGATCATTGATCAGCTCAGTGGTCGTATGATGGGCGTGCGTGCTGATATAACTCCCCAGGTCGCGCGTATGGATGCCCACAGTTTGCAGCGCAAAGGCCCCAACCGTCTCTGCTACGCCGGTCAGGTGCTTTATGCGCGACCAAAAAGCCAGATGGAAACCCGTTCGCCTATCCAGTTGGGGGTGGAGTTATTTGGCGAAGGGGGCCTCGAGGCCGACACTGAAGTTGTATTATTGTTGATCGAAACGCTAAAGCAGGCGGGCGTGAAAGCTATTCACCTGGATCTCGGCCATGTGGGCATTTACCGTGGCCTGGAGGCGCAAGCGGACTTGAGCGAGGAGCAGAGCAGGGAGTTATTTACCCTGCTGCAAATTAAAGACGCCTCCTTGCAGGACTGGGTCAAACGCCATATTAAGGACCCCCACATAGCTGATATGGTCGCTGGGTTACCGGCCTTGGCCGGGTCAGTTGATGTGCTTCCGCTAGCGCGGGAACTGTTGGCTAACGCGCCCGATACTGTATTGCTGGCACTGGAAGAAATAACTTCACTGGTAGCAGCGATCGAGCGCAGTGTTGATGATGGTGATTGTGATAGAAGAATCGATATATATCTGGACCTCGGTGAGTTGCGTGGCTATCACTATCACACTGGCGTGGTCTTCGCCGCTTACACCGATGGCTCTCTGGCGCCACTGGGCAATGGTGGTCGCTACGACCACATCGGTGAAGTGTTTGGCAGACCCCGATCAGCGACAGGGTTTGGTGTAGATCTTGGGCTTTTGGCTACGTTAGTGGAGGGTGAGGAAGCGATTGCCCCCGGAATTTTTGTTCCCCACACCGATAGTAAAAATGTATTGGCAGAAGTTGCCAGGTTGCGCGAGCGGGGTGAGCGTGTCGTGTGTGGCTTTAGTGGGCAGGTGCCAGATTTTGTTGAACTGCATTGCGACAGGCAATTGGTCGAAACAAAAGCGGGTTTTGCATTGGCGTCAGTCAGTGCTCCAGCAGTGAATACAGAGCAGTAATAATGGGAAAAAATGTTGTTGTGCTGGGCACCCAGTGGGGTGATGAAGGCAAAGGTAAAATTGTTGATCTGTTGACCGATCAGGCAAAGGTAGTGGTGCGCTTTCAGGGCGGTCATAATGCCGGCCACACGCTTGTTATTGATGGTGAAAAAACTGTACTTCACCTGATTCCTTCCGGCATATTACGTAATGATGTCAGCTGTCTGATCGGCAATGGCGTGGTGCTTGCCCCCGACGCCTTACTCAAAGAAATGACGGAGCTTGAGAAAAAAGGGGTGCCGGTGCGTGAACGCCTGCGAATATCACCGGCTTGTCCATTGATCCTGCCCTATCATGTAGCGCTCGACCAGGCTCGCGAGTTGGCCCGTGGTGCGGCAAAGATTGGTACCACCGGTCGGGGTATCGGTCCGGCCTATGAAGATAAAGTGGCGCGGCGCGGTTTACGCCTGGGTGACCTGTTTGATCAGCAAAAATTTGCTGAGCGTCTGCGCGAAGTTCTCGACTACCACAATTTTATGCTCACTCGTTACTACAGTGTTGACCCTTGCGATTATGAGGAGGTTCTAGAACGGGCTGAAACCTGGGTTGATGAGCTTGAACCGTTGGTCGCTGATGTGACCGGCAAACTGCACGACAGTCGTGAAGCCGGTGCTAATATTCTTTTTGAAGGTGCGCAGGGCTCATTGCTTGATATCGACCACGGCACCTATCCGTTTGTAACGTCATCAAATACGACGGCGGGGGGAACAGCGACTGGCAGTGGTTTTGGTCCGCTGTATCTGGATTATGTATTGGGTATTACTAAAGCCTATACCACCCGTGTCGGTTCTGGGCCTTTTCCCACTGAGTTGTTTTGCGAAACAGGCAGACATCTGGCTGAAAAAGGTCATGAATTTGGTGCAACCACTGGGCGACCAAGACGCTGTGGCTGGTTCGACGCGGCTGCGGTGCGCCATGCGGTGCATATCAACAGTATCTCCGGGTTGTGTCTGACCAAGCTGGATGTACTCGATGGCCTCGAGCAAGTAAAAATTTGCACAGGTTATCAGGGTGCAAATGGTGAAGTTGCGGCAACGCCAGTCAGCGCTGATGATTACGAGCGACTGGTACCTGTTTACGAGACCCTGCCTGGATGGAGCGAATCCACCTATGGTGTAAAACAGCTTGAAGGCCTGCCAGGCAATGCGCGTAAATATATTGCTCGTATAGAAGAAGCGGCCGGTGTAGCCATCGATATTATCTCTACCGGCCCTGATCGTGTCGAGACTATTGTACTCGGTCATCCCTTCACGTCCTGATCTTTGCGGGTGTGATGCCCCGCTTTGCTTTATTGCTGCGATTACTGCGCAGCTTTCAGTCGCAATGAAAGCAAGCTGTGGGTTTTCTTGCGTAGCTGTGGACTTTCATGCCCGGTTGTTGAGTTATTTTCTGACCGGTATATAGGCCACTTTTATAGATCTTAATGTAGGCAAGGTGATTGACCACTCCTCGGTCAGAGGTTAGTTTACGCCGCTACCAAATAACGAATTCCATCAACTCAACCAGGAGAACACAATGAGTATCAGGGGCAAGGCATATATTGCCGGGATTTATGAACATCCGACACGGGAGGCAACGGGTAAGACCGTACCGCAACTCCACGCCGAGGTAGCTAAAGGCGCGCTGGAAGATGCCGGACTCACCAAAAACGATATTGATGCCTATTACTGTGCAGGCGATGTGCCGGGCATGGGCGGTATTAACCAGGCCGAATACATGGGCCTGAAATTGCGTCAAATGGACAGCACAGAAACCGGCGGTTCGTCTTACGTATTACACGTTAACCATGCCGCACAGGCGATCGCCACCGGCCATTGTAAGGTTGCATTGATCACTTTGGCCGGGCGGCCGCGAGCCGATGCCAAGGATAAAATTCGCGTGCGTCCAGGTGGCGGGGCGCCAGCCGAGTATGGTTTTGAAGGGCCGTTTCGCCCCACTGTGACCAATATGTACGGTATGGCCGCCATGCGTCATATGTACGAATATGGAACTACCAGTGAGCAACTGGCGTGGGTGAAAGTGGCGGCCTCGCATCATGCACAGTATAACGAGCATGCGATGTTGCGCGACGTAGTCACCGTCGAGGATGTCGTAAATTCTCCCATTATCGCCGACCCTTTGCATCGTCTTGATTGCTGCGTGGTCAGTGATGGCGGTGGTGCGATTATTGTTGTCGCCCCGGAAATTGCCAAACAGTTAAAACGGCCGAGTGTGAAGGTGCTTGGCGCGGGTGAGGCCCCGAAGCATCTTAATGGTGGCAAGATAGACCTGACTTTTTCAGGCGCCCGTTGGTCTGGTCCTGACGCTTTTGCCGAGGCGGGGGTAACACCTGCGGATATCAAATACGCCTCTATCTACGATTCATTCACGATTACCGTTGTTGAAACCCTTGAAGATTTGGGTTTTTGCGCCAAAGGTGAAGGTGGCAAATTTGTCTCGGATGGCAACCTTATTTCTGGGGTGGGTAAACTGCCGTTCAATACCGACGGTGGTGGTTTGTGTAATAACCACCCCAGTGATCGGGGCGGTATTACTAAAGTGATCGAAGCTGTGCGGCAACTACGTGGTGAGGCACACCCGAAAGTTCAGGTGCCTAATTGCGATATCGCTTTGGCACACGGTACTGGAGGCCTGCTTGGTTCACGTATGGGCAGCGGCACATTGATTATGGAGAGGGCAGACGCATGAGTGAACAACAAAATAGTAAACCTCAGGTCCGCGCACCGCGGGTGAATCATGAAACCAAACCGTTTTGGGATGCCACTGCAGAAGGCAAGCTGCTAGTTAAAAAATGTAATGACTGTGGCGAGAACCACTTCTATCCGCGCTCACTGTGCCCCTTCTGTTTTAGTGACAATACTGAATTTCTGGAATGCTCTGGCAAGGGTGTGATCTATACTTATAGCGTGACACGCAGGACGAAAGAGCCCTGGGCCATTGCCTATGTCACCCTGGAAGAAGGTCCAACTATGATGACTAATCTCATCAACTGTGATTTTGATAATCTCAGTATTGGTCAGGCTGTAGAAGTCGCCTTTGTCGATACCGGCGAAGGTACTGCACTGCCATTCTTTAGTCCTTGCTGAGTGTAATAAGCATACAGTTTTTAAAACACATCACCCATCTCGGCCAGGTATTACGCTGACATGGGTGATATCACCTTGCTGAACTCGACCCACCATGGCGCTTACCAATTATGTGGCCGATGAGGCCATTCTTGCTGAAATCGGCGCGCGTTTTGCGCGTCGGCGACTTGATCTGCAGCTGCTCAGGTAGAACTTGCCGAGCAGGCGGGTGTTGGCAGGCGGGGTGAATTTGTTCTGGAAGACTTTAAGGCCTGTGCGTATAAAGAAGAGATGGCGCCCCCGGAGAGATTCGAACTCCCGACCAACCGGTTCGAAGCCGGTTACTCTATCCAGCTGAGCTACGGAGGCGTGGTTGATATGGTGCAAATAGCAGCGCATATAACTGCCCGAGAGGCGGGGCCTCGCGGGTCGCTATTGTGCCATCTAGTGACTGGTGAAAGCTAGGGAGAGTTTCAATTTAGCGCGAGGTTTTGAGCCTGGCTTGTGGGTTCCTCGGTCTGTCTAGCGGCCTTTCCAGTCCGGCTTGCGCTTTTCGGCAAAGGCTTTTGGCCCCTCGACAAAATCTTCACTTTTGAACAGAGTACGCACGGCGTCCAGCTTCTGGTCCATGGCGGTTTGTAGATCGGCATCGTTTAGACCATTCATAACGGCGGCTTTACTGGCTCGGATAGAGAGCGGCGAGCATTCCAGAATCAGTTCGGCCCAGCGTCGGGCAGCGGCCAGTAATTCGCCCCGGGGTACCACTTCGTTAACGAAGCCAAGTTGTACGCCTTCTTCGGCGCTAACCCGGCGGCCGGTCAGAATCATCCCCATAGCTTGCTTGAGGCCAATCTGGCGGGGCAATCTGTGTAGGCCACCGGCCAGAGCGGCCAGACCAACACGGGGTTCTGGCAGGGCAAAGATGGCATTGTCCGAGGCGATAATAAGGTCGCAGGCCAGTGCGATTTCAAAACCACCACCCATGGCTACGCCATTGACCGCAGCGATAACCGGCTTGTTCAGGTCAAGCCGGGAGGTAAGACCGGCAAAACCCGTTTCGACAGGTACCATTTTTCCACCACTGGCCTGATATTTGAGGTCATTGCCGGCGCTAAAGGCGCGATCTCCGGCGCCGGTGATGATGGCAATCCACTGTTCAGGGTCTTCGGCAAACTGGTTAAAGACATCCTGTAACTCAAAGTTAGCGGGAGAATGCAGAGAGTTCATCACCTCGGGGCGATTGATGGTGACGGTGAGGATGCGTCCGTCCAGCTCGGTGGTGCAGAATTCCAGTGTTTGTTTTGTCATAGGGGCGTTCTCAGTAGGTGATCATTTTTATAACAACTTTATAACAACTTTATAGCAACGTTAAAACAGCTTTAAGGTAATGCCACATCATATTTTCTTCGGCGAAGAAAACCAACTGGCTTGATGGTGTTAACCAGGTTTGATTTGGTTTGCCATCAAAACTAGACTGATTAAGATGAGGCCCAGGTTTCAGAGGTGCCGAGTAGTTTACCTTCCCCAGAAAACTGGTGCGATCAGAGTGATCAAAATAAAGATTAGGAGATCAACATGGATATA
>QNFP01000023.1 GCA_003645535.1 Gammaproteobacteria bacterium
ATAGAGCCAAGAGCTGTAAAACGAAGGCCTAAACCATTTCCTTTGCTGATGAAGCCAAGGGTAAAAGCACGGGCTGAAGTAGTGAAAAATGGTCATCCGAAGAAGCTTAAGTAAGTGCCATTCTGGTCTGTCCCTATTGTTTTTTGGACCCGAAGTAGTAGACCCATGATTTGAGTGCTTATTTTTTCCGAATTGCTCCCTCACGAAACGAACCGGGTTCAGAGTAAAGTGACGGAGTGAAATTGTCACAAGAAAACCCCCGCCGAAGCGGGGGCATTATCCACAATTTAAGTAAGAAGCTTAGTTACCTAAATTCATAATGAGCACATCGATTATGGCTCTAAGGTTTAGCTGTGACTGACAATCTGTAACCCAGTCATTTTTGTCAGCTGAGGTACCACAGCCATCAATCTTTCTTCGAAGGTTTTTCAAAGCGCGAATAGCATCATTGATATTTCCGTTAACAATATCCTCTTCAATATCATTCAAGCGGTTAAGAAATGCATTGCGTTGCCCTTGAGGATCGCCTTGGTTAGCAAAAACCCCTAATGGAAGGCTACTGACAAGGTCGCCCAACAGATCCGGGTCAGAACCGTCAGCAATACCGTCACCGTCAGAATCAGGGTTGAGTGGATCGGTTCCAGCAGATACCTCATCCCCATCGTTCAGGCCATCACCATCGGAATCAGGGTTGAGCGGGTCTGTTCCGATATCCACTTCATCTCCGTCGTTCAGACCGTCACCATCAGAATCAGGGTCAAATGGATCGGTTCCAATCACAACTTCGTCACCATCGTTCAGCCCATCATCATCGGTATCTGCATCAAATGGATCAGTTCCCAGGTCGTCCTCATCACTGTCACTTATGCCATCATAATCAGAATCGTTCACTTCAATTGCACCTATATCACAATTGCTGCCAGTTGGTCTTGGAGTATCTACTTGATCGTATCCAACAGGGAAACCTTCAACGGTGGTGCAATCAGCAATTGGTATGGCATCAATGGCGGGGCTTCCTGGAAGCGGCCCTCGAAATTGGTTATTTATTAGCGCATCAGAAATCTGCGGGTCTGTACCTGGCAGGTCTGTTGCATGTGTTAAGTAACAGCTGTTGTCAGAAGCAATGTTGTAGCCCATGGAAATTATTTGATCTGAGTCGACACTACACAAGGTATCCGCGTCATCCTCAAGACCTATCTCCGTAAAAATTGACCCCTTAATAGTAAATGTATTGACTGTCCCACTGAGGGCGGCATTTAGCGCACCACCTGCGGAAAAGTTGGCTATATTATCAGCAAATGTACTATTTGAAATTTTAACTTCACTGCTTGAATTGTAAATTGCGGCCCCGCCCTGATGGCCGAAGTTTTTGTTAAAGGTGCTGTTTACAATTTCCAGACTACTATCCAAAAGTGCAATTCCGCCGCCAATGCTGGAAGAGAAATTAGAAGAAAAGGTGCAACTCCTGATAAACACCGAGCTGTTATTAGAAAAAAGCCCTGCCCCGGATGCAGCCCTATTGCTGGATATGATGCAGTTGTCGAGCCCCAGAACGCTGTCCGTGACGCGAATACCGCTATGTTCTTCGAAGCCGGTCTTACCACCGTCAATAATCGAAATGCCACTGATTAATACGTCGGCATCAATAATCTCAAAGACCCTGCTTTCATGATTGGCAGAAACAACTGGCCTGGATGTAGGATCCTCCCCATAGATATCAAGGTCGTCGGTAATGTCCAAATCTCCTGTCGCAGACGCATCTTCCGAAAGCCCCAATACGGTAAGGGTGTACAAACCCGCGGGTACAATGATTTCATCTCTGCCTGCATGGGCATTGGCAGCAATTACGGCTTCGCGCAGTGAACAATCAATGGCATCACAACTGCCATCTGCAGAGTCAGCCTCCTTGGTAACGTTATAAGTGGTTGCACTGGCAACACCAACAAAGAAAAGCCCAATGAATAACGTAATAATTACTCGCGGCATGCTCATTTTGATCTCCTCAACACTGCGGTCTCGTTAGCTGCAAATAAAAAGGCCTGAAATCCCAGACAATTTGTTATATGAATTCACCACAACCCATTGACCGAATGTGAAAAATTAGGCCATGGCCCATTAACTTATAGCACAGTGTTCTCTCAACTGCTTAAATTAATACCGAGACATGAATTCGAGACCCTTGCAAAACAGCATCATTCTGGACGTTCATTCCGCTCAGCGTCCCGATGGTCACAGTTTGTGGAGATCATAGGGTCAGCCAGCTTGATCTACATCGCCTGTACCCAGGGAATGGAATCTGAGCGCCCTGCCTCGCATCACTCCATAACATTGCACTAACAAAACACCGCATTTAAGGGATATCAAGGGGGCAGCCAGCTTGATATGAAAATGATTCGCTCTTCCAATCTCCTCCGTGTGATGATGTTGCCAGCTGCTACCAGGTCATTCCCACTCGATGATCAATAAGACTCTAATACCCACAAATAACGCGGGTCTTGGGCTAGACGATAGTGGTAATACCATGTTCACAAATTGTTGCTTATCATCATCGAATATCCCCAATTCCCGAAGAAAATCATTGCTTCCTCAGACATTGCACAGCCGGTTTAGCGGTCGTTAATTCATAGCGCGTAGTTCTACCACCACCGGGTAACGGGATGATAATCCCCTTGGCAACCGGGTCAGAAAGATCCCGGCTGGCTGTTCGATTGGGGCACTTGGTTATAGCTTCATATTTCCTGGTCGTTATTCCTCCTTCAAAGCCCTTTCGACCTTCAGTAAACACCCGAGATACCATCTTGAACTGCCGGTCATTCAGTTGATCGCCATAAGGCCAGCGGGTCAGAAACAAAAAAGAGGGTTAGGTCTTGCACTACTACATGCATCCCGGTGAGCTTGTCTCTGGAATCAAAGAGGTCAAACTGGGGTAGGTTCAATCTGCCCCACTTATATAATTTTAAGCAGCAACATTTAATGTTACGTGCAGGCCAAGGCGGTGGGCTATGTCGACCAGGCTGTCCAAACGAAAGTCGTTGATTTTACCTTTTAGCAATGCACTTACTCGTGGTTGAGTAATATGTAAAAGTTCTGCAGTTTGCTGTTGAGTTAATTCACGGCTTTTAAGGGTTTCTGTGATTTCTATTAATACGGCAGAGCGCAATTTTAGGTTTTCCACTCGAACGGGATCGTCTTCGATGGCCTCCCAGATACTGTCAAATCGTTGCCTGGTCTTCATTTCTACAATCTCCTCTTTAGTGCCTCATATTCACGCTTGGCGGTATCTATGTCGGTTTTTCGTGTCTTTTGTGTTTTCTTTTGAAACGCGTGTAAGACATAAATTGCGTCACTAAATTTAGCGACATATATAATGCGGTATTGCCCGTGATCCTGGATGCGGATTTCGCGGACGCCAGTCCCGATGGAGGTCATGGGTTTCCAGTCTTGCGGGTCAAGGCCATGTTGCACCCGGTCCAGTTGATAACCAGACTCTCTTTTTACTGCAGCGGAAAATTGGCAAACAACTTCCAGCGACCGACCGCAGAATTCAATAGGTTTCATCGAGCAAATATACACCTAAAAGAATAATATACAAGTAAATATATAATTTGATTGGCTTGATGGATCATCCACAAACTCAACTCAGGGTTTGCGTACCTCGAACATTAGGTAACTGTGATACATATGCCTTATCCAATACTAAAATTTATTCTCGTTCGGTAAATCAAACCAGCCGCGCATATCCACATCCTTTTTGTCATTGAAACGCTTGAAAGGTCGATGTTTCGATCTGATAGCGCAGTTTTGAATATCATCCATTATTTTCAGATTAGCGCGTTCGGGAGAGAGAATCACTAGAGGCTAGTCCCTAATAAGTTCTGACCACGTGCTTACCAATAATATTGCGTTGAATCTGATTGGTGCCTTCAATAATTTGCAATACCTTGGCATCTCTAAAATACTGTTCGATACGATTATCCTTCGAAATCCCGGAGCAACCAAATAACTGTACGGCATCTGTTGCTACTTCCATGGCCATATCCGTAGCAAACAACTTGGCCATGGCTGCAATGGGCGCTAACTCTTTCCCCTTTACGCCTGCGTCAGCCTCCGAGGCGGCTTTATAAACCAGCAACCTGGCGGCTTCAATTTTAGTGGCCATATCGGCGAGCATCCATTGGATGCCCTGGAAACTGGCGACGTCCTGGCCAAAGGCTTCTCGTTCCCGTACATAATCAGTGGCTAAATCTAAGGCGCCCTGGGCCAGGCCTACACCTCGTGCACCTATAATTGCGCGGCTTTTGTTAAATGCTTCCATGACCAGGGCGAAGCCTTCGCCTTCAGGGCCCAGGCGGTTTTCTTCGGGTACAAAGCAGTCGCTTAAATAGATGGGTGAGGAGGGCACGCCTCTCGAACCTAGTTTGCGTTCACTGGGGCCAATTTCAAACCCTGCCATGCCTTTTTCGAGAATAAAGACACTGATGCCGCCATGGCGAAGGCTGGGGTCTGTCTTAGCTGCGACGATAACGAAATCGGCAATGCTGGAGTTAGTCGCGAAAAATTTGCTGCCGTTTAGCTTATAGCCGCCAGTGACCTTTTCTGCACGAGTGGTAATGCCAGCAACATCAGATCCAGCACCCGGTTCAGTAACAGATATTGCCGAGCGCGATGTGCCCTTAGCCAGGCCGGGCAGAAAGCGCTGTTTTTGTTCTTCGGTGCCGCCCGCCAGAATGGCGCCGAAAGGTACCCACTGGACGATTAATAAATAGGCCGTGTTGTAGCAAATACGTCCGAGTTCCTCCACGGCCACACAGGCGGACAATACGCTGTTAGCACCGCCGTATTGCTCGGGGAAAGGAATTGCGAATAAGCCCATATCTTTGAGTGCGTCGAACATGTCTTGCGGATATTCGGCTGTCTCATCTATCTCTTGCGCTCTGAGAGCCACCTTTTCCCGTGCAAAACGGCGTAGGGTGTCCTGTAGTAATCGTTGTGATTCGTCTAATCTGAAGCTGGTCATTTTACTTCCCTTTCTATTTGTTTGATGTTGAGGTGTTAATGTTTTATGGCACGTCTATTGGACCGTTATTAGACTTTGAAACACCTGCAAAATTAATGCAGAATTATTTGGTGGGGTTTTTATTGGCGAAGGCTACAAAGGCGTTATGCGGTGCATCGTTGAATTCGCGTAGTAAGATAGGATGATTGTCGCTTGTTTTAACAGTGATCACTAGCACCGGGTCTTACAATAATTAGGGAGAGGTAAGCTAAATGTCAGAGATTGAAATGTCCGAGATTGAAATATTTCGAAAAGAGGTTCGTGAGTGGTTGCAGGAAAACTGCCCCGAGAGCCTAAGAAGACGATGGCCTGATCCGTTTGCTGAATTTAGTGTGCTTAGAAAGCTGAGAAAAGGCGATTCGGCGCTCTGGTTAGAAGCGATGATCAAAAAGGGCTGGACGGCACCCACCTGGCCTGTGGAATACGGTGGCGGGGGACTGACTCGGCATCAAAATGCAGTGTTGCAAGACGAAATGGTAAGGATTAGCGCTCCGGAGCCATTGCTAGGTATGGGTTTATCCATGATCGGACCTACGCTTCTCGACCTGGGAACGGACGCACAAAAACAGGCCCATTTACCGGGAATAATCACCGGTGATTCCCGTTGGTGCCAGGGTTACAGCGAACCCAACGCGGGGTCTGACCTGGCGAATATACAAACAAAAGCAGAAGATAAGGGCGACCATTTTATTATTAACGGCTCAAAAACCTGGACCTCTGGCGGCCACCTTGCCACCTGGATGTTCTGTTTAGTGAGAACCGGAAAGTACGAGAAAAAACAACAGGGCATCAGTTTCTTGCTATTTGAAATGGATCAGCCTGGGATTACCCTAAAGCCGATTAAACTTATCAGTGGTGATTCGCCGTTCTGCGAAACCTTCTTTGATGACGTCAAGGCGCTAAAAGAGAATCTCATCGGCAAACTAGATGATGGTTGGGCTGTTGGTAAGCGCTTATTGCAACATGAGCGTTCTTCTATAGGAAGTTCTCCTTCTCAACCATCCGGTGAAAATTCGAAAGTACCCCAACTCGTCGCAATGGCTAAGCAGTATCATGGTGAAGTCAACGGGCGCATCGATAATCCAGAGTTGCGCACCGATATCATTCGGCATCTTATAAACACAAGAGCGTTTAAGTTGACTCTCAAAAGAGCCTTTGATGAAGCAAAGGCAGGGGCTTCATCGGGTGAAACCAGCTCCATGTTTAAGTTTTATGGTTCTGAGAATGTGCAGGTAAAGCACGAGCTAATGTTAGAAGCGATGGGAACCAACGCGCTTGCATGGGAAGGCGAAGATTTTTCTAGCGGCGAACTCGAAACGTTAAGGACGTGGTTGGGTTGTAAAGCGACGACGATCTACGGTGGCAGCTCAGAAATACAATTAAATATCATCGCCAAACGTGTCTTAGGTTTGCCTGAATAGTGGTTTACCGGAATAGTGGTTTACCGGAATTTTGGGTTGCCGAAATAAAGATCTTCAGGAAAAAGAACAATGCCATTAAATTATTCAGAAGAACAAAGTCTCCTTCGCGATTCAGCCAAAGATTTTTTTACAACGACTTTGCCGGTTTCAAATCTTAGAGAACTTCGCGACCAAAAGAACGAAACTGGCTATTCCACCGACGCATGGAAACAGATGATCGATCTGGGCTGGGGAGGCATCACTATTCCCGAAGAATTCGGCGGCCTGGAATTTGGCTATAAAGGCCTGGGTGTGATCCTGGAGCAAGCGGGACGGACACTCGCCGCTTCACCTCTATTGACCACCTGTGCATTGGGCGTCAGCGCTATTGTCGAGGGTGGAGGCCCGGAACATAAAAAGCAATTGCTGCCTCTGGTAGCGGCGGGTGAAGTCTCTCTGGCTTTAGCTGTCGATGAAAAGCCGCTTCATTCACCCTACGATATCGCTTGTAAAGCGCTTAAAGAGGGCAGCACTTACACTCTGTCGGGACAAAAAATATTTGTATTAGACGGTCATGTGGCCAATGAGCTAATCGTTGTGGCGCGTACCAGCGGGGACACCAAAAGCAGGGAAGGCCTTACGCTTTTCCTGGTGAATGCTAAGAGTGCCGGTATTACTTTCAATCGAAGTGTGATGGTGGATAGCAGGAATGCCTGTCGCATTAATTTTGACAAGGTCTCGGTAGCGGAAACCCAGGTTTTAGGTGGGGTGGACCAGGGTGCAGACCTACTGGATTTTATACTGGATGTGGGAAGGGTCTGCCTGTCAGCAGAAATGTTAGGAAGCCTGCAGGAGTCTTTTGATCGAACAGTCGAATACCTCAAAATGAGAGAGCAGTTTGACGTGCAGATCGGTACATTCCAGGGTTTACAGCACAGAGCAGCAAGGATGTTTTGTGAAGTGGAATTGGCAAAATCAGTTGTTATTGCAGCACTCACTGCGTTAGATGATGGCACTGACCAAACTAGCATTGCTGAGCAAGCGAGTTTGGCGAAAGCAAAAGTGTCGGAAGTTTCTAAACTCGTGACTAACGAAACCATCCAGATGCACGGCGGTATCGGCATGACAGACGAGGAAGAGGTGGGTTTATTCCTCAAGAGGGCAAGGGTGGCGGAGCAAACCTTTGGTGGTATCGGCTTCCATTTGAACCGTTGGGGTGAGCTTAATAATCTATAATCGTGAGTATCCCGATGCGTGTTCAACCGATTCGAAAACATGCTCATCCAGCCATGCATGTCGATTGGTTCGGCTAAAGCTCTCAATATAGACATTCTATGTGGGCTTATCCGGCTGGATATACAACAGGTCCATTGGCCTTGTCCGCCCATCACTGGATCCGGTACCGATGTATTCCGGCAGGATGACATCGTTCAATCAAGTATTGAGTATATTTCTCTATCTATTTTGATAATGGTATTTTTAATGGTATTGAAACTCTCGACTATCGTTATACCGCGCCATTGTTGGGTTATAGAAGCTTATTTATAATCGAGTGGGAATAAAACTATAGGGGCGTCAGTTATGAGAATGATTGTATTGTTATTGGCTGTCGCGATCACCGGCTATCTGGTGATGAGTCAGCTTAAGCAGGCCACACCTGATAACGAAGACGACGGTGCAGTGCCTTACGGCGAAGAGATGGACAGAGCGCGGGAGCTGGGGCAATCCATGCAGGAAGACGTAGATGAACGCCTCGAGCAGATGGACGCGATGGGTAAGTAGCTAGAGTTAGCGTTCCTGGGAATTGATCTGTGGTCGAATAGAAATCGGAAGGTGTTGGACTCGATACTCAACTCAAAGCGATGGTTGAATCCCCTGGGTGCTTATTGGCGGACCAAGCGAGTCAATAAACGCGGTTTCTAAAACCGAAGACTCCTGATCACTTTCGACCAACAATGCCATAAAAGCTCTTGCCGTGGGGGACGAGGACACCCCCTTCCTGGTGACAATGCCATACTGACTCTTCAACTCAGATATTCGCAAAGGCAACGCGGAAAAAATACCCGCTTTTATTTCGGGGGCTAAAGTAGCGAAGGTTCCTACAGCTATTCCATCACCGTTGAGCACCAGAGCCTTGATCATTGCCTGGTCACTGACCGTAATACGCCCCCATTTTTTTGAAGAACAACCGGTTTTCACATCTGGGAAAAATAAGTTGTCGAATAAGTTAGCCAGGCGCGCTGGTATGCCGGGGGAAATGAGGGAAAACTGGGCAACATCCTGCGTCGTAATATTAGCTTTTTCCTGGAGGGGATGACCAACTCGGCAATATAGGAATCCTGGGTGGCTATTGAGCTGGATTAATTCAAAATCCCGGGTGGTTTCCAGTTCACTGGTCTCAGCCAGGACAAAATCAAAATTCTCGCGCAGCATTCTGTCAGGTAAATTACTCCAGACATCGACAATAGTGTCTATGTAGATATTCGGATATCGTTTGCAAAACAGGCTAATCGTAGGAGCGAGCAGCCCGCTGCCCACATAGGATACTGAGCCTATCCTGAGTGATCCTTCGACAATACCTTGATGACGGCTAATTTCTTCCTGCATGGCCTGTGAGGATGCGTGGATTCTGCGGGCGTATCTGAGAACAATCTCTCCTGCCTGTGTGGGGATGATGGTCCGAGACTGACGGTCAAATAGACGTTCCCCCACGGCGGATTCCAGCATTTGAATTCTGCGACTCAGTGTTGGCTGGCTGATATGGAGCGCGTTGGCCGCTCGCGCAAAATTTCGATATTCGTCGAGTGCAACCGCGTTTCGAAGTAAATGTTCATCAATCATGCGTAAAGCGTATCAAAGTAACCTATATAATGCATTAGACAAATATACCCATGGTTTCTATTATTCTGATAGCGAGCGGCGCTCGAGCAGAGGATGTGTTTGGCCAAAGTGCGGTTGAATTTGTCTGCCTAAGAATCGTCCAGCTATTAACAGTCTCCATGACGGATAGCAGAAAATTACATAACAAAGGAGCTTCCTCCGATGAATATCAAATTTTTTTTATTGCCAGTAGCTATGCTCATCGCTTCAATGTCTGGTGTGGCTGTGTCGGCAGACAGCAGCTATGTATCAAATCAAAGTAAAAAGGATATCAGTAAACCCTATAAGGGTAAGACCTATTCGCCCTATGCTCAACGCAACTTCCCTGGCGAACCCCTGTGGGGAGATACCCATGTACACACGGCCCTGTCACTGGATGCCCGTGGGTGGAAAGTTATTCTTACACCTGAAGATGCTTTTCGCTTTGCCAAAGGGGAGGAGATTGTTTCTTCACGGGGCCTGCCAGTTAAATTATCACGACCCCTCGACTGGTTAGTGGTCACGGACCATTCCGATGCGATGGGAATGATGAATGAAATAATCGCGGGCAACTCCGAGCTTATGGCTTACCCGCAATTGAAGGATTGGCATGACAGAATTAATAAAGGTGGTAAAGATGGTTCGGATGCCGTCATTGAAGCGGCGCTGATGTTTATTGCAGGTGAGACGCCTGAAGTACTTAGAGAAAAAACATTTTCTGCTCGCATATGGCAGCAAGCTACCGGGGCTGCAGAAAAGTCCAATGAACCTGGAAAATTTACCGCCATGATTGGCTACGAATGGACATCGACGCCAGGCGGCGATAATTTACATCGTAATGTGATTTATCGTGACGGGGCAGATAAGGCCAACCAACTATTACCCTATACCGTTGCCGATAGTAAAAACCCCGAAGATCTGTGGAAATGGCTGGCCCGATATGAGGAAAAAACCGGTGGCCAGATCATGGCTATTGCCCATAACGCTAATGTCAGTAATGGCATTATGTTTCCAGATATAAATCCGGTCACTAATAAGCCTATTACCGCAGAATATGCAAAAACTCGTATCCGCTGGGAACCGCTTTATGAGGTTACTCAAATTAAAGGCGATGGTGAAGCACATCCCTTTCTTTCGCCCAATGATGAATTTGCGGATTACGAAAGCTGGGACACTGGCAATATGGGTCCTGATCCCAAAGAAAACTCGATGTATCAGTATGAATACGCCCGCGAAGCGCTTAAAAACGGTTTAAAACACGAAGCAAATTTGGGCATCAATCCCTATAAGTTTGGCTTGCAGGGTGCAACCGATAGCCATACTGGTTTAGCCACAGCTGAAGAAAACAATTACTTCGGCAAACATGCGGCTACCGAGCCCAATGCTGACCGGTGGAAAACAGATGTGGCTCGTATCCAGGGCATGGTCTGGCCTGGCTGGTATCAGGCGTCGTCCGGGTATTCAGCGGTCTGGGCCACTGAAAACACCCGCGAAGCTATCTTTGATGCCATGAGGCGTAAAGAAATCTACGCCACGACCGGGCCGCGCATCCGCTTGCGATTTTTCGGTGGCTGGGATTTTTCAGATAAAGACACTCGGGTCAGGGAGTTGGCCAATGTTGGATATTCCAGGGGGGTACCAATGGGCGGTGATCTGACTAAGGGGCCGAAAGGTAAAGCCCCGACTTTTTTACTGGGTGCGCGTAAGGATGCACTAAGTGGCAACCTGGATAGAATCCAGATTATAAAAGGCTGGCTCGACGATGAAGGTAATACTCAGGAAATCGTCTATAACGTCCGTTGGTCCGGACATCGGCAACCGGATAAGAACGGTAAATTGCCCTCTGTTGGCAATACTGTTGATGTTGAAAATGCTACATGGACCAATACTATTGGCGCTTCCGAGTTGATAGCCGCCTGGACTGACCCTGATTTTAAACCCGATCAGCGAGCATTCTATTATGCCCGGGCTATTGAAATTCCTACGCCCCGCTGGACGGCTTATGAAGCCCAGCGATTTAATCAAAAGATGGACGAAAGCATACCTATGGTTACTCAGGAGCGAGCTTACTCTTCTCCCATTTGGTATACCCCTTAAGGCGTTACACGTTTAGTAAGCAGCGAAAGCGTGCGTAAATCGTTCAATGAGCCCCGCTACATTTTTGTTGGCAGGGGCTACCGTGTTTAATCTGTGTTAATTTATGGTGTCGAAGCTATAGTGCCGAAGCTAAAGTGCCGGTGACGGGCGCATAATTAAAATTGATCGCCCTTCGGTGATAATATTATTACGATATGGTTAAAAATATTTGATGGTTTGCGTACCTCGTAAGTGTTATAAGCGAGGAGCAATATAGATTGCGAACAACTGACTAGCACAAAATTAATATGAAAGTGCTGGCATTCGAAAAGACAGCGGTATATACAGTTGGAATTATTGCGTCCTACTGGATCATAGAACGCAATTTTGGGCTTATTTGAATCTGAATGATTAGCCCATAAAGTTTGTTTTAGCAGCTATTACCTTAACTGACTAGCGTGGCAAATAGAAATACCGGGCAGCTCGTGAGAGCTTTAAACGCCCACGACTTCGATTAAAAAATCGCGATAGAAGGGTATAAGACTATGACAGCAATAGCTCAGGCTTCAATTGAACCCACCATCCAGCCCCTCGGTTCGGCCATAGGTGCAATGTTGACAATATCGACCTGACGCTTGAACAAAGTCCAGAGGCGATTAACATCATTTATCAAGCGCTTCTGGATCATCAGGTGATTTTCTTTCGCGATCAGGTGATCACAACCGAACAGCACCTGGCTTTTGCAAAAAGATTTGGCGAGCTCGAGATTCATCCCTTCGCTAAGGGTATGCTAAAAAATAATGATAAGTATCCTGAGGTGATGAGGATTAGTCATAACAGATACAGCAAAGGCCGAGAAAACCTTTGGCATAGTTACGTTACCTGGCGCGAGAAGCCCTCGCTAGGCTCGATTTTGCGGGCGATTACTATTCCAGAAATGGGCGGTGATACGCTGTTTGCCAATATGGAAAGGGCCTATGAAGATCTCGATAATGAAATGAAGGAGAAGCTAGATGGTTTAACCGCCATCCACGACGCCTCCCCATTTTTCGAAGGTATGAAAGCCAACGGTGCATCTGACGACGAAATAAGGGCAAAAAAAGAGCAGTTTCCAGAATCTGAACATCCGGTGATCCGGACACATCCCGACACTGGCCGTAAGAGTATTTATGTGAATACAGCTTTCACGCAGCACATTGTGGGTATGGATAAACAGGAATCTGACGACCTTTTGAAATTTTTGTATGGTCGTGCAGCGATTCCCGAATACCAGTACCGATTCCAGTGGGAGCCAAACTCTATTGCTTTCTGGGACAATCGTGCCTGCCAGCACTATGCGGTTTCGGATTACTGGCCGCAGGAGCGCTCTGTCGAACGCGTAACGATTATTGGTGATAAACCTTTTTAAAATATCATGGCGATAAGAGCGCTGTAAAAATAAGCGCAACAGCAGCTTTGTTAGGGCGACAGAACCTCTTCCTTGCTGTTTCGAAATAGGTACCAATTACCGAAAATATACGGCAATTCTTAATTTTGTTTAAATGCATGTTGCCAGCGTGGCGTTTTAGACTTGTCAGATGTATTGGAGGTAAGTGGATTGAAGCATAATAAGAATGTCTGGGTATTGACCTGTTGTCAGGCGTTGACTATGTCAATAGCCTCATTTGTAGTTTTTCTCGGTAGTATTATCGGTAAACAGTTAGCGCCCGATCCAGCCTATGCAACGTTACCGGTGGGTGCATTCGTTCTCGGTTCCGCTCTGGCGACCCTGCCAGTGATTCTCAGTATGCGCAGTTTAGGTAGAAAATCCATATTTATCGCTTGTGCAGCGCTTGCCGTTGGTGGGGCAATGTTAGCTATTTATGGCCTGGCGCAGCAAAGTTTTGGCATATTTGTGGCGGCGGTTACGGTCATGGGCCTGGGTTTGGCGGCAGGGCAGCAATACCGCTTTGCCGCTATGGAGAGCGTGCCAGTAGAGGATATGTCTACAGCGGCTTCGAGAGTTTTAATTGGCGGTATTGTGGCGGCTTTTCTCGGTCCAGAAATTGCGGTGCGCGGGAAAAATATTTTTGAAGTTGCTTATGCGGGCTCGTTCGCCCTGTTGATCGGAGTCACTTTGCTTGCCATGCTGGTTTTGAGTTTCTACAAAGAAATGGCGGCTGTGGCGCTGACTGATGATGATAAGGGCAGTCGCCGCTTATCCACTATTCTTGCCCAACCTGTACTTTGGGTGGCGGTGTTATCGGGGGTAGCGGGATTTGCGGTGATGAGTTTGGTGATGACGGCTACACCTCTGCATATGCATTTTGAAAATGGTCACAGTCTGATTACTACCAAATGGGTTATTCAGAGCCACATAGTGGCTATGTTTCTGCCCTCGTTTTTTGTGCCGTGGCTGGCGCGTCGCATTGGTGAGTTGGGCTTGATTAGTCTTGGTGCGGTGGCATTTTTGATTATGGTCGTCGCCGTATTTTCACGCTATGAATTTACCAACTACTGGGTATCACTGGTGTTGCTTGGGGTTGGCTGGAATTTTCTGTTTGTCGGCGGCACCACGCTGCTACCGCGGGCCTACCGGGAATCGGAAAAATTTAAAATTCAGGCCTTTAATGATTTTACGATTTTTGGCGTACAGGCTGGTGGCGCATTAATGGCAGGCTGGTTATTGGCAAGTTTCGGCTGGCAGACTCTGTTATTAATCACTATTCCAGTGTTGGGATTGTTGTTTGTTGCCGTGCTTTACTGGCGCTGGGCCGAGAGACAAGTCGCCCGTGATGGAGTTGCCTGAGATAAATAGCTAAGGAACCTCTGATCAATTCATGAACTCGTATCTTGCGCCCAAAATATCCAGTTTCTTCGTTGCAAACCTTCGCAATAGCTAGCTATTACGTGCAGTTTTCGCCTCGAATCTGGACATTTTGAATCGCAATCTACTTCGTCCAGAATTAATCAGAGGTTCCCTAACGTTTACCTGATTAACAAGAGCCATAATTAAACAAGTGCCATAAAAAAGCCCTGCTTATGCAGGGCTTTTTAGATTAAAGTCGGTGTGGCTAACCGATCATGCTATAACCGCCACTGGCACTGAGTACCTGTCCAGTAATATAGCCAGCGACTTTTTGTGAAGATAAAAATACTACGGCGTTAGCCACATCTTCAGGTTTGCCGATGCGCTTTAAAGGCAGCGTTTTGGCAATAGCCGCGAATTGCTCTTCAGTGAACATGGCATCCTTGACTGCCCACATGCTATTTTCGCTGGTTTCGTCGGCGCTGTCTGGGACGGTAACTCCCGGGCAGACACAGTTACAGCGAATATTGTTGCGGCCATTTTCTTTGGCGATGGTTTTCATAAAGCTGTTTGTTGCTGCCTTTAAACCACCGTAAACCGCCTCCCGAGGCTCGCCCTGGCGACTAGCGTCAGAGCTGATGGATACAATTGAGCCGCCACCGTTGGGGATCATATAGTCCAGCGCGGTTTTGGTGCAGTTAAGGTTGCCGAGATAATTAATTTTGATCAGCTTTTCCCACAGGTCAGGCGTGGTCTGGGTGAAAAACATCAGTTTATCCCAGCCCACATTATTGACCAGGCAATCTACACCGCCATAAGCGTTAACCGCTTTTTCAAATAGATTTTCGACACTGGCCATATCAGTAATGTCGGTTTTAACTACCTGTACGGCGGATGCGCCAGCTTTCGTGGCCAGCGCCGCTACCCGCTCACCACTGTCAGTATCGAGATCAGCAATAGTGATATTGGCACCTTCTTCAGCAAACTTAAGTACGATAGCGCGGCCGATATTGGATGCGCCGCCGGTGACAATAACGGATTTTTCTTTGAGGTCTAGATCCATGGAAGTGACTCCTTAATATTGATCAATTGATTGGTTTTGTGCGGCCGTTAATTTCCTCAGCCCCGTTTTATGCGGCTCTAATTCTCGCCACTTTATTTTACATACTTCCGAAACTCTGGCGGGCGTTTTTCATTAAGGGCGTTGACACCTTCCCGGGACTCGTCTGTATCATAATAGAGTTTTAGCGCCTGAAGGCCGAGACTGCTAATACCACGGATGTTTTCTGTGGCGGCAACAAAGGAACGTTTGGCGATGGCGATGGCGGTTGGGCTACGCTCAGCCAGCTCGGCACACCAGGCAGCGATTTCATCATCGAGTTTGTCATCGGGGACGACAGCGTTAATCAGGCCCATTTCCAGGGCTTCCTGGGCGCTATAACGTCGGCACATATACCAGATTTCACGGGCTTTCTTTTCGCCTACTACATGAGCCAAATAGGCGGTGCCAAAGCCAGGATCGACGGAACCCATCTTGGGGCCGACCTGGCCAAATACGGCGCTTTCGCTGGCGATAGTCATATCACAGAGCACGGCTAATACGTTGCCACCACCGATGGCATAGCCCTGCACCCGCGCAATCACCGGTTTTGGCACGTCGCGAATAATGGTATGTAACTCTTCCACCGGCAGGCCAATAGTGCCGCGTCCATCGTAATTGCCATCGTGAGAGCTTTGGTCGCCACCTGTACAGAAGGCTTTGTCACCGGCTCCTCCGAAAACAATGGCGGTAATGTCATTGCTCCAGCCTGCTTTCTGGAAAGCTTTGATCAATTCCTCGCAGGTGGTGCCGCGAAAAGCGTTATAGACTTCGGGTCGGTTAATGGTGATATAAGCGGTGCTGTCTTTTACTTCGTAAATAATATCCTGAAAGTCCATGCTGTTATGTACCTTTTATTGGTTGGCTGAAAGAGTGTAAATAGCTCACTCTCGTGAAAATGGCTGAGCATGATGAGTGCCTAAGCCGGTTAATACCTGAGTCAGTCAGGGCTAACGAAAAAGACTGATTAATTAAAATTAGGCTGACGCTTTTCGAGGAAGGCTTTGGTGCCCTCCTTGACATCGTCACTGGCCAGTGCCGGTCCGGCCAGATCAAGTTCCAGTTGCAAGCCAGCATCCAGCGTTAATTCAAGGCCGCGATTAACCAGTTGCTTCATAGTAGACAAACCGGCCGCACTTTTCCTGGTGAGCTCTTCGCAATAATCCAACGCCGTCTGAGTCAGCTCCTGATCAGGCACTACATAATTCACCAGGCCCCAGCCGAGGGCCTGTTGGGCGGAAATCCAGCGTGCAGTAAAAAATAGATCCATAGCGCGGCGGCGGCCGATCAGGCGAGTTAAACGCTGGCTACCTCCCCATCCGGGCACCAGGCCAAACTGGGCATGTTGATCACCGAGCTGTGCGCTGTCACCGGCAAAGACGATGTCGGCAGACATCAACAATTCGAGACCACCGGCCAGCGCCAGGCCCTGCTGGGCGACCACCACTGGTAGCGTGCTGTTTTCCAGCCTGCGAAAAGTATCGAGACCGGTTTGCAGAAAGTTTTTAACGACGCTGGATTCACCGCGAAAGCTGGATACTTCCTGTAAGTCAGCGCCGGTACAAAAATGTTTACCCTCGGCTTTGATCAGTACACAGCGAATATCGTCGTCAGCTTCAAAGTCGTCGAGAGCAGCGTTTAAAGCTTGATGGGCCGCCATAGAAAGGCAGTTGAATAGTTTGGGTCGGTTTAGTGTCATGATGCCAACCCGATTTTGGCGATCTACTAATACAACACCGTCAGACATCTGTTTTACTCCCTAATTTTGTGAGTTTAGCTTCTTTTAGCCGATGTTGGCTATATTTTCCCCACATAACTCCGGGCAATGACCATTTTCATAATGTGTGCAGTGCCATCGCCAATCTGCATGCCCAGGACATCGCGCAGGCGCTGTGCGAAGGGTAGTTCCTCGCTATAACCACCGTGGCCATGGATAAGCAGACATTGGTGGGCAATATCGAAAGCCAGCTTGGGCGCCCACCACTTGGCCATTGCTGCTTCTTTAGTGTGGTCGAGCCCCTGGGACTTCAGCCAGAGCGCTTTCAGGCAAACCATTCGCGCTCCTTCCAGTTGAGTTTCCGCTTCGGCAAGGGGGAAGGTTATGCCTTGATTAGCGGCCAGAGGCTTACCAAAAGTCTCTCTATCCTGTATAAACTGCCAGGTTTCGTCTAAGCACTTACGGGCTACAGCGAGACATTGTAGACCGATCAGGGCGCGGCTGAAATCGAAACCCTGCATGACCTGAATAAAGCCTTTGCCCTCATCGCCAACACGATAACGGGCGTCGATTTTAACATTGTCAAAGAATATGGAGCCTCGCCCCACAGCCTTTTCGCCCAGATCCTCAAACCGACTTTTAGTAATGCCTTCGGCGTTTAAATCGACGATAAATGCGGAGATGCCTCGGGCCCTGTCTTCGCGGGTGCCGGTGCGGGCAAAGACCAGGTTTATATCGGCCTGGTCGGCCATAGAAATGGAGGTCTTTTCTCCGTTTAGAATATAGCTGTCCCCGTCTCGTACTGCAGACAGTATGAGGTTTGCAGCATCGGAGCCGCCCCTGGGCTCCGTCAGGCCTATACAGGCAAGGATTTCGCCGCTACACATTTTAGGAATAATTTCTTCTACGACCTCGGGTCGAGCATGTTTAACTATGCAACTTGATAGTAGAGAGTGATTGATGGGTACATAAGCAATATTCATATCACCTGCGGCAATGACTTCTGTAATCAAGCCTGAAGTGAGCGCGTCCAGACCACTGCCACCAAATTTTTCGTCCACCTCTGGGGCAAGGAAGCCCAGCTGACCCATCTCCAGAATTAACTCACGACTGAAGATGCCTTCTTCCTCACGGGACTTATATAGAGGCGCGAGCTTTTCTGCTGAAAACTTTTTTGCGCTATCGATTAAAGCGTGTTGGAAGTCTGAAAGACCAAAATGCATAGCGCTGCTCCGGTGTGGTCATGGGGCGGTTATTAAGAGGGCCAGGATTAGGGATCTGTGATCCGAATTATAAGGGCAGCGCATCATATGGATAGCCATTGACGTGTGTCAACCGATGGAAATATATGTATCAAAGTGTCATAAAATGTAGTAGGTTTGATGCCATTAAAAAAATAAAACTCACGTTCATGAACTGGTAATAGACTATGGTGTCGCCCGATAACGCTAATGCCGAAATAGCCCACAAGTTTTTTTTCCGGCTTTACCAGACGATGAACCTGTCCTTGCGCAAAGCAAGTGAGGTATTGGCGGAAGTTGGTATGAGCCCGCAACAATGGTCCATACTCGATTCTTTGTCCCGGCCCGACTTAAAAGAGGGTATGACGGTCAATGGTCTTGTTGAATATTTGATGGTGAGTCGGCAAAGTCTTAACGGTGTTTTGAAGCGAATGGAAGAATTGGACTATATAGAGAGGGTTGTTAATCCCGATGACCTCCGCTCGCGGAAAGTGCGACTCACTGACAACGGCAGATTAGTTTGGGAGAAAGCCTTTGAGCAAACCAGGCGATTTTATGATGAAAGTCTCAAACATATGACCAATGAAGATAAGGTCGATGGTATAAACACACTCGAAATCATTCAGGCAAATATCAAGATGCTTTGAATTAGGCTTGCCTGATAGAGTTTGAGATCTTATCTGCCGCTACGCCAGACAACCCATCTATGTCGATGCCAACTAACCCAGTGCAGCTCACTAAAGTACTATTTTACTAAAGTGGCATTAAACCCTCCGCAAGAGACACTCCTCATCGAAGACGAACGATGGATGAACAGAGCTTTGGCGTTGGCTGAACAAGCCCAGGCGAAAGGAGAAGTTCCAGTAGGGGCTGTGGTGACTCAACGGGGACAGGCCCTGGGTGAAGGGCGAAATTCTACGATTGGGCTTACCGACCCGACCGCGCATGCAGAGATATGCGCTTTACGTGCAGCCGCACTCACTGCCAATAATTATCGTCTGTCCGGTTGTACTTTATATGTCACTCTTGAACCTTGTGCGATGTGTGTTGGTGCGATGATTCATGCGCGTATTGCCCGTCTTGTATTTGCAGTGCCAGAGCCACGAGCCGGTGCTGTTGTCAGTCAACTATCGCTGCTTGACCAAAAGCATTTTAATCATCGGATTGAGTGGTGTGAGGGTGTGTTCGCTGAGCGAGCAGCGCAATTGCTAAAAGACTTCTTTCGTGAAAGGCGTCAGTTGGCAAAACTGCAAAAATAGTTCCATGCTGGCGGTAACGAGTTAAAACCAGCTGGATGAATATAAAACCAGCGGCTTAAAATTGATCATAACGGTAGAACCTGATCGCTACTAAAAACATCATCCGTCGATAGCTCATTTTCTAGTAAAGCTTTTTGCCTTGCCTGCTGCATAGTGTGCCATTGTAAAATGCTTTTGAAGCGGCGCACGTTTTGTACATACTGCACCGGTTCGCCACCGCGCGCATAGCCATACTTGACTGTACGGTAATATTTTTTCTTTTGTAGCAAGGGTAGATGTTTACGAACATCGCTCCATAAATCTGGATTGCCATTGTGTCGTTCGGTTAACACTCTGGCATCTTCCAGGTGTCCCAGACCGACGTTATATGCTGCGAGGGCAAACCACGTGCGATCTGGCTCCTTTATATCTTCGGGTATTCTGTTGCGCATAATATAAAAATATTCTGCTCCGCCACGGATGCTTTGTTCTGGATCGAGACGATCTTCAATTTTCAATTCGGCGGCAGTGTCCTGGGTTAACATCATAAGGCCGCGCACGCCTGTCGGGGATGTAGCCTGGGGGTCCCAGAGCGATTCCTGGTAGGCCATGGCTGCCAGCATGCGCCAGTCCAAACCCTTTTCCCCGGCGATTGATTCAAACAAGGGTTGATATTGTCCCAGCCGTTGATCGATACGAGTCATCAATAAATGGGAGTCCATGATGCTAAATTCGTCGGTTCGGTGGTGAAATTGAGCAGTGAGCCTCTGTAGTTCACCGCTTTCTCGGTAGTCGTGTAAAAATTGATTGGCGGCTTTGATCAGGCTGGTGTCGCCATGGTTGGAAAATGCCCAGGCAATAGCCTGATCACCAGTCAGATCAAAAGCAGCACGGGCTTTGGGGTACAGGCCTCTATCCAGGAAAAAAGCGGTGGAGTCGACCACCGCGTAGTCAGCCTGTCCGTCATGAACTAATTGCATGAGTTCGAGCATCTCGGTATCGCGCAGAGCTTCCCACTGGAGGAGAGGGTGGTCCTTCTTCAATTCGGTCAGGTGTTCGGAGTGGGAGCTGTTGGCGATAACGAGCAGGCGCCCATCGATCAGATCATTAATATTGTCTGGTTGTGGCTCTCCGCGATGATAAACCAGGATTTGCCGCACTGAACTGTAAGGGTCGGAAAAGCGTATGAACTGCTGGCGTTTTTCGGTGACTGTCAACCCAGCGGCAGCGAAGTCCCCGCGAGGACCACCCAGCGCATTGAGTAAGGCATCGAGGTTGTCGATAAGGGTGACTTCCAGATTTACGCCAAGGCTATCCGCAAAGGCTTTGGTCAGGAAGTATTCAAATCCGTTGCTTCCTTTCGCATTTTCAAAATAAGTGGTTGGTCCGACAAAAGTAATGACTCGGAGTAGTTTTTCATTCAGAACCCCCTCCAGAACCGTTTGTGTACGACTACTACCGGTAGCAAAGGTCAACACGACCAGAGCGCAGACAGCGACAAGTCGACGCAGTAGTTTTTTAGTGGCGATCAGGCGCCGCTTCATTTTTCACCGGCAGGCACTTTTAGCATAGCTCTAATTTTTCTTAGCGATCTGCTATTTTAACCTTTTTGGACAAGGTGCAAAGCAACCGATGCGAATAATGAGAATTCGTCAAGTTATCTTTTTATCGCTTTGAAACCAGGCAATGGCGACCTCTCGGCGGTGTTTCAAGTACAATGCTGCCGAAACTTTCCTGTCCAGTTTGTAGAGACGTATTGATGCTGACTCTTCGTGGTGCCCCGGCACTTTCTTCTTTTCGCAAAACCAGGCTATATGCGTCTCTCGCTGAACATATCCCTTCTCTGCAGTCCCTGTATGCAGAATACATCCATTTCGTTGATCTCACTGCGCCGCTTGCTGATACGGAGCAGCAAACATTGTCCGCATTACTGGAATATGGCCCTACTGAAGCATCACAGGAAGGCAAAGGCCTGGCGCTGCTGATAGTGCCTCGTCCTGGCACTATCTCGCCCTGGTCTAGCAAAGCGAGTGATATTGCCCGCAATGTTGGACTACAGGCGATCAGGCGCATTGAGCGTGGGATAGTTTATTACCTTGATAGCGTTGAAAATCTGACTAAGGCTGAAATCGCCACTGCTGCGGCTCTACTCCATGATCGTATGGTGGAGGTCGTGATGACCGAGTTTGATCAGCCTGAGCAATTATTTGCCAGCTATAACCCTCGGCCTGTGGTGACGGTCGATATTCTGGAGCAAGGTCGATCAGCGCTCACTTGGGCCAACCGCGAACTTGGGCTGGCACTTGCCGACGATGAAATTGATTATTTGCTGGATAGTTTCTCCACCCTGCAACGCAACCCCACAGATATAGAGTTGATGATGTTTGCGCAGGCCAACTCCGAGCATTGCCGGCACAAAATATTTAATGCTAGCTGGACCGTAGATGGACAGGAGCAATCGCACTCGCTGTTTGCCATGATCAAAAATACCCGCGAGCAACATGGTGGGGGTGTGCTGTCCGCTTACTCCGATAATGCTGCGGTCATAAGCGGTAATCAGGGTGGACGTTTCTTTCCATCTCCTGACGAGCATATATATGGCTATTCTCAGGAACCCGTTCACCTGCTTATGAAGGTGGAAACACACAATCACCCCACTGCGATTGCCCCATTTCCTGGCGCCGGCACCGGTTCGGGTGGGGAGATTCGTGATGAAGGTGCGGTGGGCAAAGGGTCAAAACCCAAGGCTGGCCTGACGGGTTTTAGTGTCTCTAATTTGCGGATCCCTGATTTCATCCAGCCCTGGGAAGATGACTACGGTAAACCGGAGCGTATCGTGTCCGCCCTCGATATCATGGTCGAAGGACCAGTTGGTGGCGCTGCATTTAATAATGAATATGGCCGGCCTAACCTGTGCGGCTATTTTCGTAGTTTTGAAATGGACATTGGCGGCGAGCGCCGCGGCTATCACAAACCCATTATGTTAGCCGGTGGTTATGGAAATATCCGCACTGAGCATATAGAAAAACCCACATTTACACCGGGCCATAAATTGGTGGTGTTGGGTGGCCCGGCCATGCTGATTGGTCTTGGTGGTGGTGCGGCATCGTCGATGGCTTCCGGAACTAGTAGTGAAAATCTCGATTTTGCTTCGGTGCAACGCCAAAACCCGGAGATTGAGCGCCGTTGCCAGGAGGTGATCGACGCCTGCTGGCAGATGGGGAAAGAGAATCCCATCGCCTTTATCCACGATGTAGGTGCCGGTGGTTTGTCTAACGCATTTCCTGAACTGGTCAAGGACGGTGGTTGCGGCGGGCATTTTGAGTTGCGCGATATTCCCAATGCTGAACCCGGTATGTCGCCTCTGGAAATATGGTGCAACGAGGCCCAGGAGCGTTATGTGCTGGCCATTTCACCAGATAACTTATCTTGTTTTGAAGCTGTCTGTGAACGTGAGCGTTGCCCCTATGCGGTGGTGGGCGAAGCGACTAAAGAAGCACATCTAAGCCTCGGCGACCGAGATTTTGGCGACCAGCCGATTGATCTACCCATGTCTGTATTGTTCGGCAAGGCACCGAAAATGCATCGGGATGCTCACCGAAAAGAGATCTCGGCTGTAGAGTTTTCAACAGCCGGTATTGATATTGAAGATGCCGTTAAGCGAGTGTTGCGCCATCCCACCGTGGCCAGCAAAAGTTTTCTAATTACCATCGGTGATCGCTCTATCACCGGCATGGTCAGTCGCGACCAAATGGTCGGCCCCTGGCAGGTGCCTGTGGCGGACTGCGCCGTCACTACGGTGACCTTTGATAGCAACGCAGGTGAGGCAATGGCGATGGGTGAGCGTACACCTTTAGCTCTGCTCAACGGGCCGGCTTCAGGCCGTATGGCAATTGCTGAGGCCATTACCAATATAGCGGCGGCACGGATTGACAGGCTAGGCGATATTTAATTGTCTGCCAACTGGATGTGTGCAGCCGGCCATCCCGGCGAAGATGAAAAGCTTTATCGTACCGTCGAGGCAGTTGGTCTTGAACTGTGTCCTGAACTGGGTATTGCTATTCCGGTGGGTAAGGATTCAATGTCCATGCGCACGGAGTGGCAGCAGGGCGATGAAACCCGTGCCGTGACTTCACCCATGTCATTAGTGATTTCTGCATTTGCGCCAGTTGTTGATGTGCGCAAAACGTTAACTCCTCAGCTTCGGGGTGATGATGATATTGATAGCGTACTGCTATATCTCGACCTCGGTTCTGGAAAAAACAGGATGGGTGGTTCTGTGCTGGCACAGGTCTACGGGCAGTTCGGCAGCGTCGTGCCGGATGTTGATAACCCGGCTATGCTCCGAGGGTTTTTTGCCGGGCTACAGACCTGCATGGATCAGGATCTTATTCTCGCCTACCATGATCGTTCTGACGGAGGGTTATTTACGACCCTCGTTGAGATGAGCTTTGCCGGCCACGTCGGCATTGATATCTGCTTGCCAGCAAGCAATTCTCTTCTGGAGACACTGTTTAGCGAAGAATTGGGTGCCGTTGTTCAGGTTGCTGAGAAAAACAGCGACACCGTTTGCAATATTTTGCGTAGCGCTTTTGCTATGCAAGGAGCGGATGAGCCGCCGATTCACCGCGTCGGTGTATTGAATAGCAACGACCGAGTGCAAATTAACTGGCAGGGGAATATTGTATTTGATAATGTCAGGAGTGATCTGCAACAGATGTGGGCAGAGACCAGTTATCGTATGCAGGCCCTGCGTGACAACCCGGATTGCGCCAAACAGGAGTTTGATCGCATAGCGCAGAATGATCCCGGGTTAAATGTGTATTCTACGTTTGATATTAACGAAGACGTTGCAGCACCATTTATCAAAACCGGTATTAGACCCCGCCTGGCGATACTCCGTGAGCAGGGTGTTAACGGGCAACTGG
>QNFP01000024.1 GCA_003645535.1 Gammaproteobacteria bacterium
AACTTTCATTATGCCGTAAACGTCTTTATTGGCAACTCTACAACAGGCTTACTTCTGATTTACAGGAAGACTGACGCAGGTGGCCAGTCGGGGATCATCAAGTGACTCATCAAGTGACTAGGAGGTCGGATATAGTCATTGTATGATGGTCGGTCGATGATTATTGTGGCCCAGCTTTATTAAGGTCGAGGCAGGCAATGTGGATGAATATCAGTGCGTTAATGGCCTGCCTAAATCGAACCTGTTTAGATCCCAGTGATTTTAATTTCAAGACAACCAGTCGTTTTAATTTCAAGACAAAAGGCTCAGTGAATGGATTTTGATCTTTCCCCCGAACAAACCATGATTTACGAGTACGGTAAAAGCCTGGCCAGGACCTATGACCGGGCTTACTGGATGGAAAATGCTGAGATCCGTCGCTTTCCTGAGGAGATGTATGGCCAGATCGCTGCCGATGGCTTTCTCGGCACCATGGTTCCGGACGCCTACGGGGGTTCCGGTTTGGGTATGATGGAAATGTTGTTGTTTCAGGAAGGTATTGCCAACGAGGGGGTTCCATTGCTGAGTCTGGTGGTGGGTGCCTGTATGTCCATGTCTATCATCGGCGAGCGCGGTACTGAAAAGCAAAAGCAGCAATATTTACCCGGCGCCTGTGCTGGTGATATTCGCTTTTGTTTTGCGATTACTGAGCCTGATGCGGGTACCAACAGTATTCGTATTTCAACGCTGGCCAAACCTACGCCGGATGGCCGTTTTAAGCTCAGTGGCGCCAAGACGTTTATTACTGACGCGGGTGAATCGGATTTTGCTCTAGTCGTGGCGAGGACCACGCCCCATACTGAAGTAAAGCGAAAAACCGACGGCTTCACGCTGTTTATCGTCGATAGCAAGGCCAGGGGCATTGAAATGCAGCCCATCCCCATGAGTATCGTGCTGCCTGAAATGCAGTATCAGGTGTTTTTTGATGATGTGGACCTGGGTCCTGAGAACGTGCTGGGCGAGGTCGGAAAAGGTTTCGATATATTGTTTGAATCGCTGAACCCCGAGCGCATCCTGGGGGGTGCGTTATGCAGCGGCCTGGGTCGCTACGCCATGGGCAAGGCTGTTGAATATGCCAATGATCGGGTTGTGTTTGATCGTCCAATAGGAGCCTATCAGGCGCTACAGCATCCACTGGCACGGGCGAAAACCGAAGTGGAAATGGCCTCTCTATTGGCCCGTAAAGCCGCCTGGTTGTTTGATAACGATATGCCCTGTGGCGCCGAGGCGAATATGGCCAAGCTGGCTGCATCTGAGGCGGGGATTAAAGCTGTCGATGCCTCGCTGCAATGTTTTGGAGGTAATGGCTTCACCAAAGAATATGGCATTTTTGATCTGTACCCGCTGGTGCGTTTAACCAAAACAGCGCCTATCAACAATGAAATGATCCACAACTATATTGGCGAGCATGTGATGGGGTTGCCCCGCTCATATTAGCGCGTTCGTATTAGAATTGTTTGTATAGAGCTATCGTCCCATTTGAGTTATTCAATCTTTAGTAAAAGCAATACATAAACAGAGGTGCTACATCATGGATTTTTTGCTATCCGAAGAACAACGCATGATCTACGAGTATGGTCAAAACCTGAGTAAGACTTATGATCGCAAGCACTGGATGGAATATGCCGAGCGTGGTGAGTTCCCCGAAGACATGTACCAGCAGGTGGCAAAGGATGGTTTTGTCGGCGTTATGGTGCCAGAAGAATATGGCGGTTCTGGCCTGGGGATGATGGAGATGGGCCTGCTTAACGAGGGACTGTCGGAACAGGGCATCCCGTTATTAAGCCTGGTTATCGGCGCCACCATGGGGCTGAGCCTGATTTCCACCTATGGCACCGAAGCGCAAAAGCAGAAATACCTACCCGATGCCTGTAGCGGCAAAACCCGGTTTTGTTTTGCCATAACCGAGCCCAATGCTGGCACCAATACCATTAGAACGGCCACCAGTGCAGCGGCCACGCCGGATGGACGATTTAAGATCAACGGCTCGAAGACATTTATCACCGACGCCGGTGATGCTGACTATATGATCGTCGTCACTCGCACCACCTCGCAAGATGAGGCGAAACGAAGCACCGACGGCTTTACTCTATTTATCGTTGACTGCAAGGCTAAGGGGATTGAGTGTCAGCCTATCCCGGTCAGCATTAAAATCCCAGAGGTGCAATATTCGGTTTTTTACGACGACTTAGATGTAGGTCCCGAAGATGTTCTCGGTGAAGTGGATAAAGGCTTTAAAGTTCTCTTTGAGGCCATTAATCCCGAGCGCATTCTGGTCGGTTTTATCTGTGCCGGTCTGGGCCGTTACGCCATGGGTCGAGCGGTCGAATACGCCAATGATCGCGTGGTCTTCGATCGGCCTATTGGCGCTTACCAGGCGCTGCAACATCCATTAGCCAAAGCCAAGACTGAAATTGAAATGGCCTCGTTGATTTCCCGTAAGGCGGCCTGGATGTTCGATCGAGGTGAACCCTGTGGGGCTGAATCGAATATGGCCAAGTTCGCTGCCTCAGAAGCAGCCTGTCACGCTGTTGACGCCTCATTGCAGTGCTTTGGTGGCAATGGCTTTACCACGGAATACGGTATTTTTGATATTTATCCGATGGCGCGCTTACTAAAAACCATTCCACTTAATAACGAAATGGTTCTCAACTATATCAGTGAATATGTGTTGGGCATGCCTCGCTCCTATTAGGCCTGTCCCTGCTGCCCTTAATTAACCCGGTTTTTCTGGAGACTTGATCAATGGATTTTAATTTATCCGACGAACATAAAATGATTTATGAATACGGCGATAGCCTTGCTAAGACCTATGATCGTAAGTACTGGATGGAATGCGCCGAACGTAGAGCCTTCCCCAAAGAAATGTATCAGCAGAGCGCCCAGGATGGTTTTGTTGGCACCATGGCGCCAGAGGAATTTGGTGGCGCCGGTCTGGGTTTGCTGGAAATGGAATTATTTACTGAAGGCCTGGCCAATAACGGTATTCCCTTATTGACTTATATCGTTGGTTCGGTGATGTCCCTGGGACCCATTGGTGATCATGGCACCGAAGAGCAAAAGCAGCGTTATCTGCCCGATGCCTGTGCTGGTAAAACTCGATTCTGCTTTGCCATTACCGAGCCTAATGCGGGCACCAACACCATGAAGACCACTACTATCGCCACTAAAAAACCGGATGGCCGCTACCGCTTAAATGGCGCTAAAACATTTATTACCGATTTTGTTGAGTCCGATTACGCCCTGGTGGTTACCCGCACCACACCCTTTGAACAGGCCAAAAAGAAAACCGAGGGCTTCACCCTGTTTATTGTCGACACCAAAGCTAAAGGTATAGAAGCTCAGCCTATTCCGGTGAGTATTCCGCTACCAGAAATGCAGTATCAATTGTTTTTCGATGACGTTGATCTGGGCCCGGAAGATATTCTCGGCGAAGAGGGTAAAGGTTTTGAGATTTTGTTTGAATGCCTCAATCCTGAGCGGGTTATGGTCGGAGCCATCGGCTCGGGTATTGGCCGTTACGCCATGGGCAAAGCCGTGGAGTACGCAAATGACCGTGTGGTCTTTGATCGTCCCATCGGCGCTTATCAGGCCTTGCAGCATCCCCTGGCAAAAGCTAAAACCGAAATCGAGATGGCCTCGTTAATGACCCGCAAAGCAGCGTGGCTGTTTGATAAAGGTGAACCTTCAGCGGCGGAAGCAAATATGGCCAAGTGCGCAGCGGCAGAGGCGTCTATTCATGCAGTAGACGCGTCGTTGCAATGTTTCGGCGGCAATGGCTTTACCAAAGAGTACGGCATTTTTGATATCTACCCGATGGTGCGTTTATTTAAAACGGCACCGCTCAATAATGAAATGGTACTCAACTATATTGGCGAACATGTGATGGGCTTGCCTCGCTCCTATTAAGCGTTCTAGTGCTCACAGCTATTTCATCGGGTTTTGAACACCGGCATATACTCTGTAGCCGGTCATCTTCCCACAAACGGCCACAAGAGGTAACAAATTGGACTTTACGCTAAGCGACGAACAAAACATGATTTACGACTACGGGACAAGTCTTGCTAAGACTTACGACCGTAAATACTGGATGGAATGTGCTGATGAGCGCCGCTTTCCCGATGCCATGTACAAGCAAGTAGCGACGGACGGTTTTGTCGGCACTATGGTTCCCGAGGCTTACGGCGGTTCGGGCTTAGGTTTGTTGGAGATGGACCTGTTTCTGGAAAGTTTGTCTGATCAGGGCATTCCGTTGTTGAGCCTGGTCATCGGTGCCACCATGGCCCTGGGCCCAATTGGTGATCATGGCACAGAGGAGCAAAAGCAAAAATACCTGCCTGATGCCTGTTGCGGAAAAACACGGTTCTGTTTCGCTATTACCGAATCTGGTGCCGGTACTAACACCATTAAGGCGACCACGATTGCCAAACAAACAGCTGACGGGCGTTTTAAATTAAACGGCGAGAAAGTGTTTATTACAGATTTTGCCGAATCTGATTATGCCCTGGTGGTGGCGCGAACCACGCCTCATACAGAAGTCGAACGCAAGACTGATGGTTTCACTTTGTTTATTGTCGATACCAAAGCCAAAGGTGTTGAGGCCCAGTCGATCCCGGTGAGTATTCCCATACCCGAAGTTCAGTATCAGGTATTTTTTGATGACGTTGATCTGGGTCCCGAACATGTGCTGGGCGAAGTGGGTAAGGGCTTTAGTATTTTGTTCGAATCCCTTAATCCTGAGCGAGTGCTGGTGGGGGCTATCTGCACCGGTGTCGGTCGTTATGCCATGGAGAGAGCGGTTGAGTACGCCAATGACCGTGTTGTATTTGATCGCCCGATCGGTGCTTACCAGGCTCTGCAACACCCTCTGGCAAAGGCTAAAACCGAAATAGAATTAGCCTCACTGATGACGCGCAAAGCGGCCTGGTTATTTGATCGCGGTCAAGCCTGTGGCGCAGAGGCTAATATGGCCAAATATGCAGCGGCGGAAGCGGCCCTGCACGCAGTGGATGCCTCTCTACAGTGTTTCGGTGGCAATGGCTTTACCAAAGAATACGGCATTTTCGACATCTACCCGATGGTGCGTTTGTTCAAAACAGCACCGCTCAACAGCGAAATGATACTGAATTATATTGGTGAGCATGTGATGGGCCTACCTCGTTCATACTAGCCTCGTTCATACTAGGCTCGATCATATTAAACGTCACCTATTCAACCTAATTGAAATAGCTTAAGGCACTGACTTGTTTTGTCGGGCCTAAAGTAGTCACCCAGAACAGGAGAGCATGATGGATTTTAATTTAAATGAAGAACAACAAATGATTTACGAGTACGGTCAAAACTTGGCAAAGGATTTTGATCGCGCCTATTGGGTAAATTGCGCCGAGACCCGAACCTTTCCCACAGAGATGTATAAAAAGGTCGCAGATGACGGCTTTATCGGCATTATGGTGCCAGAAGAATACGGCGGTGCAGGCCTGGGTATGTTTGAAATGGCCCTGTTTCAGGAAGGCCTGTCCAACATGGGTATTCCGTTATTGAGCCTGGTTGTCGGTGCGACCATGTCGCTGTCGCCCATTGGTGATCACGGCACCGAGGAACAAAAGCAGAAATATCTACCTGCCGGTTGCGCTGGCGATATTCGCTTCTGTTTTGCTATTACCGAACCCGATGCTGGCACCAATACCATGCGCGCCACCACCATGATTAAAGAAGATGGTAATGGGCGGTATAAACTCAATGGCCGCAAAACCTTTATTACCGATGCCGAAGGTTCTGATTACATGCTCGTGGTAACCCGTAACGTATCCCATACCGAGGTGGCAAAGAAGACCGATGGTTTCACCATTGTTATCCTCGACTCCAAGGCACCGGGCATCGAAATGCAACCTATCGATGTCAGTATTTCTATTCCGGAAATGCAGTATCAGTTGTTTTTTGACGATGTTGATATTGGCCCAGAAAATATCCTCGGTGAAGTGGGCAAAGGTTTTGAGATTCTGTTCGAATCGTTAAACCCAGAGCGTATTATTCTCGCTGCTGTGGCAACCGGCATGGGTCGCTATGCGATGGAGCGGGCAGTGGAATATGCCAATGATCGTGTGGTCTTTGACCGCCCCATTGGCGCTTATCAAGCGCTACAGCATCCCCTGGCCAAAGGTAAAACCGAGATTGAGCTGGCCTCATTAATGACCCGCAAAGCAGCGTGGTTATTCGACCGAAAACAGGCCTGCGGTGCGGAATCGAATATGGCCAAGCTGGCTGCATCAACCGCTGCAACGAATGCCGTCGATGCATCATTGCAATGTTTTGGCGGCAATGGCTTTACCAAAGAGTATGGCATCTTCGATATTTATCCCTTCGTCCGCCTGCTTAAAACCGCACCACTGAATAATGAGATGGTGCTGAACTATATCTCCGAGCATGTGATGGGGCTGCCACGTTCATACTAGGGTAAGCCCGAAAAGTTGCGGTAGTAGTTGCTTGCCGAATTATTTTGAATAATTAGGGAATCTAAATGGATTTTGAATTAAGTCACGAGCAGCAAATGATTTATGAGTACGGCGGTAACCTGCTTAAGCAGTTTGGCCGGGACTACTGGCTCGAATGCGCCGAAAAGCGCGAGTTTCCAGGTTTGATGTATCAGCAAGTGGCTAAAGATGGTTTTGTTGGCATCATGGTGCCCGAGGCCGATGGTGGGGCCGGGCTGGGTATACTCGAAATGGTGCTGTTGCAGGAAGGCCTGGCCAACAAGGGTATTCCGCTACAGAGTCTGGTGGTTGGTGCGACCATGTCGCTGGGGCCTATCGGTGCTCACGGTACGCCAGAGCAAAAACAGAAGTATCTGCCTGCCGGTTGTGCGGGTGATATTCGTTTTTGTTTTGCTATCACTGAGCCAGATGCGGGCACCAACACGATCCGTCTCAGCACCATGCTTAAGGAAGATGGCAAGGGTGGTTATAAGCTTAATGGTCGCAAGACATTTATCACCGATGCCGGTGATGCAGATTATATGTTGGTGGTGGCACGTAATGCTCAGCTAAGTGAGGTCAAGCGCAAGACCGACGGTTTTACCATTGTCATTGTCGATACAAAAGCAAAAGGTATTGAGATGCATCCTATCGAGCTCAGTATTCCCTTGCCCGAAAAGCAATATCAGATATTTTTCGATGATGTGAAGGTGGCAGCAACCGATGTGCTGGGCGAGATTGGTAAGGGCTTTGATATTCTCTTTGAATCGCTTAATCCCGAGCGCATGATCCTGGCGGCCATGTGTTGTGGTATGGGCCGCTACGCCATGGATAGAGCAGTTGAGTATGCCAATGATCGAGTGGTCTTCGATAGACCTATTGGGGCCTATCAGGCTTTGCAACATCCCCTGGCTAAGAGCAAAACAGAAATAGAGCTCGCCTCATTAATGACCCGCAAAGGTGCCTGGTTATTTGATAAAGGCCAGCCCTGCGGTGAAGAAGCCAATATGGCAAAATTCGGCGCGTCTACTGCAGCAGTGAACGCTATTGATGCATCATTGCAATGTTTTGGTGGCAATGGCTTCACCAAAGAATATGGCATTTTTGATTTGTATCCCTTTGCACGTTTACTCAAAGTCGCGCCCTTAAACAATGAAATGGTGCTCAATAATATTGCTGAACGGGGTATGGGGCTTCCTCGTTCGTATTAGCCGAGCCCATACTCAAGCCGGTTACCGCTCTCGGCACAAATTGCTTTTTAAACTGAAAGGAAAACACACTGATGGATTTCGCTATATCTGACGAACAGCGAATGATTTACGAGTACGGTAAAAGCCTCGTTAAAAAGTTTGATCGTAAATATTGGGTAGAAAAAGCCCGGCAACACGCCTTCCCCGCAGAGATGTATCAGCAGGCAGCTGATGACGGCTTTGTGGGCTTGATGGTCGCCGAAGAATATGGCGGGGCAGGGCTGGGCATGCTGGAAATGGCTCTTCTTCAGGAAGGGTTATCTAATGAAGGTATCCCATTACTCAGCCTGATTGTTGGCGCTACCATGTCGATGTCGCTGATCTCTGGTCACGGCACCGAAGAGCAAAAGCAGCAGTACCTGCCCGGCGCCTGCAAAGGTGAAAACCGCTTTTGCTTTGCGGTAACCGAAGCCGATGCTGGTACTAATACCACGAATATTACCAGTCTGACGCGCTCGACAAAGGACAAAGGTCGTTACACACTCAACGGTCGTAAAACCTTTATTACCGATGCCGAGTGTGCAGAATACATGCTGGTGGTTACACGCAGTACGCCATTAAAAGATGTCCAGAGCAAAACCGACGGCTTTACCATCGTCATGATCGACACCAAAGCCAAGGGTATTGAAGTCCACCCCATCGATATCAGTATCGAGGTGCCCGAAGACAAATACATGGTATTTTTTGACGATGTCGATATCGGCCCCGAGAATATTATCGGCGAGGTAGACCAGGGTTTTAAGATCCTCTTCGAATCACTGAATCCCGAGCGCATTATTATCAGTGCCGTGTGTACGGGGCTTGGTCGTTACGCTCTGGGACGGGCAGTGGAATATGCCAATGATCGAGTCGTGTTTGATCGCCCCATCGGCGCGTATCAAGCCTTGCAACACCCCCTCGCCAAAGCCAAAACAGACATAGAGCTGGCATCGTTAATGATGCGCAAAGCCGCCTGGTTGTTCGATCGGGGTGAGGCCTGCGGTACCGAGTCCAATATGGCGAAATACGCCTCGTCCGAGGCCGGCATTTACGCCGTTGACTCTGCGCTGCAATGTTTCGGTGGCAATGGCTTTACCAAAGAGTACGGGATCTTTGATCTTTACCCCATCGTGCGATTGTTTCGTACTGCACCCTTAAACAGCGAGATGGTGTTGAATTATATCGCTGAGCGTGAAATGGGTTTGCCGCGTTCTTATTGAGTTGGTGGAGAGTCCTCTTAATTTCGTCGGCAAATATGTCGGCGGTGTTGGACCGCGCTTAAGGCAAATATTCAATAGTGGACTTCAGGGCGGTGGACTTTTATTCTGCTAGTCTACGAATAAACTTAAACAGCGGGTCGCCGAGGTCCGCATCGATCTGGAGACCTAGATATGAGCACCGAACAAAACAAAGAAATAGTCACAGACTTCCTTAAGAAATTTTCTGCTAGCGATTATGAAGGGGCCCTGGAAATGATGGCCGAGGATGGCACCTGGTGGGTGGCTGGTAGTATGCCCATCTCAGGGACGAAGACGAAAGCCGAGTTTGTTCAGTTATTGGCCGGAGTCGGTGAAATGATCGACGGGCCTCTGACTATTAATCCCTATGCTATGACTGCCGAAGGCGGGCGCGTAGCGGTAGAGGCGACATCGAGCGCTGAGCATGTCAACGGAAAATCCTACCGGAATGAGTATCACTTTCTTTTCGTTCTAAAGGATGGAAAGATTTCCCAGGTGAAAGAATACCTCGATACCATGCATGCTAATGATGTGCTTTGCACTTAAGGGTAAAGTACTGTTATATATTCTAATAAATACAATTAAGCCTGCTAAGGTAAAATGAAACTGGGGCCTGGGGGTAAGTGTAACGACGATGGGTACTTCGATAATCCTGTCCAGACCTCGGGTTTCATCACTGCTGGCTTTGTTAGTCATACTGTTGGCGAGCTGGGGTATTTACCACGCCGCACGCATTGGCTTCGCTGACGCCGCCGCCTATAAAGCAAAATACCAGGTCAAAGGCTGGACCAGGGACAATCGTCTACCCACGGAAGTCGAGCTCGATTACGCACTGGAACAAATTTCTACCGCGATGGCCTGGGAGCCGGGTAATCCGCAGCATATTAATCTCAAGGCTGATATTCTAATTTATAAGAGCCTGTTGCATTGGCAGGATGAGCAGTTTTCCGCCATTACCCATGAAGCCGTGTTACTTTACCGACAATCGCTGATGCGTCGTCCCGGTTGGCCCTACACCTGGGCTCGCCTGGCTCTTGCAAAAGCGTACTCCGCTGAGTTTGATGAAATATTTATCGAGGCCATCGATAAGGCCGTTAAACTTGGCCCCTGGGAGCCAACCGTGCACCTGATTCTGGCTGAAGCTGGCATATATGGTTGGACTTACCTGAACAATTTTACGCGTCAGCAGATTATCGACAACGTTCATCGAGGTCTGCGATTTAACCAGGCGGCGCTAGACAAAACGGCAGTCCGCTACCAGAAAAAGGATATATTGTGCGCGTATCTACCCAATGATAAGCACACGCAGGAGTTTTGTGGATGGTAACTCTACATTCTCTGTAAAGATCCAGGCTAAAGGTCTCGGTTAAAATCTGGAATTCAGGCGTTATGGTATGCCTCGCCCCGATTTGAGCGAAGAATCCCGAAAAAACATCGACAACCAGCCCATGGCTAAAATAATCATGAAGGTCGCGGCATTTGCTGGTATCTGCAGATTAAAATCAACCGTCGAATGAATGCCGAAAGCAATAATCGCCATGATGGTAGAAAACGACAAGCCGCGCATCAAGGCATCTCGCCTTTGCCATTGAGCGCCCAGTGCGGTAATCAGGGTAAAAAACACAAACGCAGCCAGGGGGACAAACCCTAGCAAACCAAATTCAATCGCGAATTGAAGATAGTCGTTGTGGGCGTGATCAAAGTACACGTTGCCTACTTCCTCCTGCCGATATTGCGGAAAGACACCGTAAAAAGAGCCCGCCCCCGTACCCGTAATTGGATGATCACGTAGCAGGCCAAGGGCATACACGTCCACCTCATCGCGTTTTGTGGTTTCCAGCGTTGTCTCCTCGATACGCTCCACTACCCGATCAATGCCAAAAAACGTACCAACCACCAATATATCGATGATCACCAGGCTGGTTAACAGGATGATTGTCGGTTTTGAGGCACGTTTGCTAAAGATAAGCGCGATAATCCCGGTAATCGCCATGCTGGCAAAGAAAGCAGTATTGCCCATGCGAGAATGCGTCATTACCAGTGCCGCAACCATCATCACTATGCCTATACGGACGCGGGCTTTTGCCCCTAACAGTGCCTCCAATATACGCCGGCCAACATCCCGCCAGGTACTAGCCGGTCTGTCGTTAAGCGTGGCAATCATAAAACCAATACCCACAGCTAGACATAGTTCGAGATACCCAGCCAGGTGATTACGGTTGATAAAGGTGCCTGTGGTAACACCCGTGTTGGATTCCTTGGGCAGAAAGAGGATGTATTCGACGTTGGATAAGGTCATCAGACTGCCATAGACGGCCTGGCATACACCGGACAGGATCAGTGCGTAGATTACAGTTTTAATACGCTGGCGTGAGTTGAGTAGCACCAGGGTCAGGCAAAACAGGGCGGTAAGGGCCAGGCCGAGAATCAACTGCTGAAAAGATTGGGCCGGGTCGAGCGAACCAACGGTGAAGTACGCTGCAGGAGGCGCGGGCACAACGAAATCGGAGGAGGGCGAATAAGGCGTAATGGCGCTGATAAAAACCCAGCACTGACACATTAGCAAAGCCGTAATGGCAGGCCATGCCTTGCGAAAAGATCGGTGTATGGACACTTCCTTTTTTAAAAACAGTACGCTCCACCAGATACATAACACAAAGATAATGCCGCTAGATAACATCGCCGCCCACGGGCGGTTGCTGCCGAGGGGGATGGGTAACCACAGCAACAAGCCTGTAAATACGATGAATGGCACGCGATCTGCCGGTCCAGAATGGCGCATAGGTTTTTGTGCTTTCAAAGCCCGGACAAAAAGAAAGCGCTGTTAAACGCTTTCATTATCAAACCCTGGCGACAGTTTAGGTGGGTTTTATGATGGGCTCCCACCACCACCGGGAGCGGGTATAAATCCGGGCGTTCCGGTTTCGACCCCTGAACCACCGCGGCTTCCTGGTTCTGCTCCAGAGCATACTTCCTGTGCCGGTGCGCCGAGTGCTTTGGTAGCAGCATCATCAATGGCTTTGCTCTGATCCGGATCAATATCTTTTGCTGCGGCAAGACAAGCGCAGGTTAAACTGGCATTTGCAGTAATAATTTCAGTAACAGCATCGGCTAAACCCTTACCCTCACTGACGGCGTTTTCCAGAACTGTTTTGACCGGCAGGCCCGCCGCCAGGTCGTCATTGATATCCGCGTAGGCAACGTTCAGCGAGAGCGTCATTCCCGTCAATACTGCAAATAGAAGTCGGTACATAACTATTCCTTCCTTGATCTATGTAGACAGAGTGTAACTTAGCAGATTTCAGGGAGGAATAAAATGCAGGCCTGGCCGACGCAAGGTAGCGCAGCGAAAAGGCAAGCTTTCCTAAATATAGTGAATCTCAAAAATAACAGGTGAAATGGAAAAAAAAGCCTTTGCTGATGCAAATGGCATCCTAGCAGATGCTAAAATGCCGCGCTAAGAAAAGTTAGTGGAACGGGCCACCAGTGTTTAAACTTCGGCATCCATGACAAAAACACCCTAATCGGTAAATCGACATCGGTATAACTGATGCTGGCGCGGGATAGATTCGGAACCAAGAATGCTAAACAGACATAATAATGGCCATGTCCAGCAAACAGACGGTCGGCGAGGTCTCACCTTCTGGGCGCACTGGACTACGGCTATCTCCACAGTCCTGGCACTTTTGGTTGTATTGACGCTGCGCAGAACCGGTGAATTCGATGATTACTATCGTATGCTGGCGGTTATCACCGTACTGGGTTCCATACCACTGTACGCGCTCGTTCGAGCCTACGAAAAAAGCCTGGGATATTTTGATGGGCTTGCTCGTGTGATGTTGGCCTGGTTTATGCTGTTAGGCTTGCTGGCTGCTATTGCGTTTATCACTAAAACCAGTCACCAATACTCTCGGCAGGTGCTGCTCCAGTGGCTTGTTCTGGGCACTATGTTGCAAGCGGTAAGCTTTGCCCTGTTACACAACTTAAGTCGCCGCTATGAGGCGGTGCAGCTTAAAAAGCGCAAAGCCATCATCGTCGGCGTTAACAAAAACGCGCTGCAACTGGCTGATAAGCTGATACATGAGTGGCAGGAGCCATTGTGCGGCCTGGTCGCTACTGAGAGCCACCCCAGCAGGGAAAACCGCACGACGAATCATGAACATGGCGAGCAAAAAGTCAGTCAATCGCCGCATCCGATATTAGGTGAGGTTATCCAGTTACGTGCGTTAATTAAGCAACATGGCGCTACTATTGTTTATATAGCCTTGCCGTTAGCGGATGCGGATCAAATCGAAGGGCTCTATATCGATCTGCTTGATACTAACGTCGAAGTGATCTGGGTGCCTGGTGCCGACAATATTGTATTGCTCAACTACGCCACCTCCAATCAATCAGGATTGCCGACAATACATCTAAACAAAAGCCCACTGACGGCTTATCCATCGGCTCTGCTCATTAAGGGACTGCTCGATCGTGTGCTGGCGTTACTGGCATTGATCGTCCTTAGCCCACTGGTGGTTGGTGTAGCTATTGCTATCAAACTTAACTCTAAAGGTCCGGTTATCTTTAAGCAGCAACGCCACGGCACTAACAATGAGATCATCGAAATCTGGAAGTTTCGATCCATGCGTGTACACGAAGATAAACAGGTTGAACAGGCATGCCAGGGCGACCAGCGCATCACTTCCGTTGGCCGATTTATTCGCCGCACGTCTATTGATGAGATACCGCAGTTTTTTAATGTGTTACAGGGCAGTATGTCACTGGTTGGTCCGCGCCCCCATGCGGTCGCTCATAATGATTATTACAGTGACAAAATAAATGCCTACATGGCGCGGCATCGCATTAAGCCGGGTATTACCGGGCTGGCGCAGGTGAGTGGATACCGAGGTGAAACCGAAGTCATAGAAAGTATGCAGAAAAGGGTAGAGCTGGATTTGGCTTATATCAACCAGTGGTCAATGTGGCTGGATATTAAAATACTTCTCAAAACACCTTTTTCACTGATTTTAAATGATACTTATTAGGCATCTGCAGCTATCCGGAGGTATTATTGGCGCACCTGAGTGTGCGTTTCTGGCTGGAACTGCGGGTTTGGTAACGCTAAACGTGTGCTTGAATTTTCTAACAACAGTAATTTGCAACTAGTACGCATAGAGGACACAGGGATGTTCGTTACCATTGCACTGCCAGTAACATTTTTAATGTCGGTGATCACCATATACCTTTTTACCCCCGTGGCGGTAAAAGTGGGGCTGGTGGACAAACCTGGCGGTCACAAAGAGCATGAAGATCATGTTCCGCTGGTAGGCGGGCTGGCAATATACTCGGGCGTATTGATGGCATGGTTTCTGCTGCCATGGTTAGGTGGCGGCACAATGAACTCCATCTTTTTAGCCGCTGGCGTATTGCTGTTTACTATCGGACTGGCCGATGACCGTTTTGACCTGTCCGTAAAATTAAGGTTTGGTGTACAGATTGTAGCGGCTTTAATGCTGGTATACAGCAACGTTGTGCTGGCCGACCTTGGTTATATTCAGTCTGGTAAGCTTTTTACTTTAGGTATATTTGCTATTCCCGTAACGGTTTTTGCGACGCTGAGCGCCATCAATGCCATGAATATGATGGATGGTATTGATGGCCTGGCAGGTCTTGTCTCCATCGCTATCCTGGCGCCGATATTAGTGGTGTCCTATGTTTCTGCTAATCTGATACATATACTCCTTGTGCTTTGCCTGATGGGGGCAGTGGGTGGCTTCCTGTTGTTCAATTTGCACTGGAAGGGTAGAAGCACAGCGCATATATTTATGGGGGACGCAGGCAGTACCCTGCTAGGTTTTCTCTTTGCTACCCTGCTTATCTCATTGGCGCAGGGTGAACACCGCGCCATGCCTCCCGTTACTGCGCTATGGTTGTTTGCTATCCCACTGATGGACTCGGCCGGTGTCATGCTGCGCCGTGCCCTGCACAGGAGATCGCCTTTTACTGCTGACCGGGGGCATCTACATCACTTGCTTTTAGATGCTGGTTTTAGTGTTCATCAGGTGGTTTTGTTTATTGCCCTGTTGCAATTGGCTTTGGGCGCGGTCGGACTCGTTGGGTGTTACCTACACATTTCGGAGTCAATATCCTTTGTTTCGTTTTTGGTGGTTTTATCCGCGTACATTTATCTGGTTATTCGCCCGTGGCGGGTTGTTCCAATGATGCGTGCACTTCACCAAAAATTTTCAAAGGTTTGAGCATATCCGTGTGCGCCATCTGCCGGACTATGTTGTGGTGCTCAGCATTGTTATTATCATCGTCAGAACCCACATGAAATAAGGTATTGATTTGTGCTTCACCGGGCATTTTACCGATGGCTACCGGTGGGTGCTGTTTTATAGACGAGCCAACGAATACCTGATTCGAATTGTTGATCTAACTGATTTGATCGTATCGGCAGACGGTCAAAATATCTCTGCCTGTCCTGTTACAGGGTATCTGTGCAAACGCTAGAACACTTACACCAACCTGGTCGTACCCCTGGCGCTCAGCCATCAATTAAAGCTCGTTTTCATGGTAGCGCTATCGAAATATACGGTTCTGCAGTCACTTTTCTCGCTATCTCAGGTAGGGGGAAACTGACCCTGCCTGCAAGTTTTTCTACGAATGTATATCGTTTTCTCATCGACGATGCCCCGCAATTAAGACAGCAGTGCGCTGCTTAACAGTTGATGCAGAATCATCCTTCGATCAGGTTATGGAATGATTCGCGAGAAGCACTTGTCCACCAGGATGTTTGTTCTGCACCTCCGGTTGATTACACTCCCAGGGCCAGGTTTTTGGCTGATGACCGAGTTGTTTCTTTGTGATTAACCAGGGCCGTTGTGCTATATCTTTTTCCATCTCGATTATTCGCGCTGCTATGAAGTTTTGGCCGAGGTGCGAAATGCAGTGTTGATCAAGTCAGGGGCAAGAAAATTATTATCAGCTAACCTTGCCAATCGCAAAATGCCACGGCAGTGCGTCTCGCTAAGGGATGAGGTACGGTGTTAAAACTAGATGTTTCATATGTGAACCAATGACTGCCTTTGTTGCAGTGGCTATCCCATGGAGCTGTCACGGTGCTAACCATGTCGAAAATCTAACCATGTTGAAAAGTTATCCATGCTAAAAAAAATTAGGCAATTTACGGCTCTGGATGTAGAGCAAAAGTCTGTCTTTGTACGAGCCTGGTTCTTGCTGGGCTGGATGCGTGCGGCTATGCTCATGGTGTCCTTTCAGCGTTTATCGGCGTCACTGCACCATCATCGGCAGCCGGTGGATTCACCGACCTTACATCCGCGGCAACTGGAACAGGCACTATCTATCGGTAAATTGGTGGCCGCCGCTGCCCGATGCACCCCCTGGCAGAGTCGCTGTCTGGTACAGGTACTGGTTGTTCAGCGTTTATTGGCTAAACGTAATATTCCTGGGCAGTTTTACCTGGGGGTTCGCAAAGAGGCAGAAGATGGACTTGAAGCAGAGAGACTTGCGGCCCATGCCTGGTTACAGTGCGGCCACTGTATTGTTAATGGTGCTGTCGGACATGATCAATTTGCAGTGTTATCTTCTTACAGTTGGGATCAAACTGAATGATTTATGTTAATAAAATACCATGCTCTCAAATACATCACCCTTAAATACAGCCTTCCCCAAAACTCGGGCATCCACAAAACGATCTAACCACCTGTGACAGAAGTAAAACGGTAGTTTGTTATAAAACCTGGCATGTAATCGCGCAAACAAAATTTTAGGCATCAGGTTTGTGACTCAGTCTGTAACTTGATGTTTTTATTGGTCGGAGAGACAGGATTTGAACCTGCGACCCCTGCCTCCCGAAGGGAGTACTCTACCAGGCTGAGCTACTCTCCGTTATCTACGCTGTGCCAGATCGCGGCATTATAGCGTCGAGAAAACTGCTATGAAGTGGGCTGTGGGGAGGCAAATCGACCGACGTACAAGGTAATCGCGGATGTCATGGCTGAGCTAACGATTGCTTAGTCGTCTGGGGCTTGTTCCGGTTGGCTCTGTGTGAGAAGCAGGTCTATTTTAGTTTCCAGTTTTTCCAGTCGACGCTCAATGCGGGTGAGGCGCTGGTGACTGGCTTCTTCGGCACTGACAATTTTTTCTTCGTCCTGGCGAATAAAAAATGCTGCAAAAGTGGCGGTAAGCATTGCAAACAAACCGATGCCAAGCAATATGATAATACTTGCCAATGCTCGCCCGGCCGGTGTTTTTGGAACAATGTCGCCATAACCTACCGTGGTGATGGTGACCCATGCCCACCAGATACCATCCCCGGGACTTTCTATGGAAGGGTCTAATGCCGCCATCATGATGCCGGAAAGGATGACGATAATCACAGTTGCTACCAGCGTGGCGCCCAGTTCATTGCGGGCCAGCATTTTGCGCACGTGGTTGCCGACGTGGGTGAGCAGGGCAAAGAGAATGACCAGCCTGAGAAGACGCAGGGCACCAAAGTAAACTGGGAAGCCGAACAATAGCGGCAGACCAATTAAGATAATAGACAGATTTAGCCAGTTAGACTTGAGGTAGTGGGCTGTATTGCGGACGGCAATAGATAATACTGCCGCTTCAATAACAAAAAGTCCCCACAGCACGAGATCGTATATATGCTCAATGGGTTTGCCGGTGCGAGTGTTTTCCCACCACAGGAGTAAAATCCACAGGGCGGCTACCAGCATAGGAACTTCGAAAATAATACCGAGACGTCGCGCAATCAGGCGTTCCCCGGGATCCACCCCGGCAGCGCCAATAAATTGACTGAACTTCCTGGTCTTTTTTACCATGGTATTTTTTTTAACATGTGCTTGTTCAGTATAGAGCTTTGGTAGTCCTGGTTTGTAGGCTACAGGAAGTTGTCGCTATTTTAACATAAGGGCCTGTCCAATAGCCTGAGGCGGATTTGTATTGTTGTCTGAACGATGCCCGAATAATTCCGCTATGTCTTATACTCTAAGATATCGGCTACTCTGGGGGTAGCGCGGCGCTGGCCTGGCTTTACAATGGGATTGACTGCGCCGGCCTCTTAAAGTGCTCTGGAAGCTGCCTTCAGATTACGTATATTTGGAAAACAATCAGTGATTCCAGCAATCCGGGATTGCTTGCAAATCTTGCACAGTGCGACAATAGTGGGTGTTGACTGTAGAGTACGAAATAGAGTGTGGAATAGTGACGATTTCGAGTACCCAGAAAATAAGAGAAAAAAAGCGACGCTTCCTGGCCCGGGAACAGCTTATTATAGATACGGCGCTGTCCTTATTGATAGACGCAGGAATTGAGAGAGTGACGGTGGCGGAGATCGCCCGCCAGGCAGGCATCGGCAAAGGTACTGTCTATAAGCATTTTGAAAGCAAGTCAGAAATAATGATGCGCATTATGCTTGATTATGAAAAGTCTACTGCAACAAATCTACTGGCGGGTATTCAAGCTACGGAAAACGGCGATCCTGGTGCGGTGGTTAAAGCCTATTTTGAATCCCGTCTCGCCAATCCGGCCCTTGACAGGTTGGTACAGCAACTCGAAATTAGACTGGAAGAGGAACCCTCGGTAGCGAGACAAATGGAAGAGCTATTGGCAATCCGCCGATCTTCCATTGCTAAATTGAGTTCTATGGTGGAAAAACTTATCAAACGGGGAATTCTGGAAAACGTACCCGCACACTATCATTACCTGGCATCCTGGGCGCTGGCTCAGGGTGCGGTTGACGTATGTTTTAATCGAGGTTTTGTAGACCAGATCGATGACAAAGAAGGCCTGCTGAGATTTATTACTAATATTGGGGTTACCATGGGCAATCGCGGTCAATTGCGGGGTTGACAGGCCGATTGATGGGCAAAATATCTTTCCCTAAAATTTTTACCGATTTGCTCGACGAGCAAAATATTCGTCAAAGTAGTCTGCCGCCGGTTGACCAGTGGCAGCCTTCATTGAACGGTGATATTGATATTCGAATTGCTCGAGACGGCAGCTGGTATCACGAGGGCTCTGTTATAACCAGAGCTCCGCTGGTCAAATTGTTTTCCAGCATCCTCAGGCGCGAAGGTGATGAGTATTTTCTTGTCACCCCTGAGGAAAAATGGCGGCTGGTAGTTGATGACGCGCCTTTCTATGTGATCGCGGTGCGTAGGGAGATTCGCGATGGGCAGCAAGCGCTGGTATTTACCACCAAAACTGAAGATGCCGTGTTGGTCGATAATGAACATCCTCTTTGTGTCGAGGTAAATGCCACCACAGGTGAACCTTCACCCTATGTGGAGGTGCGCAAGCAACTGGATGCTTTGATCAGTCGTGCTGTTTACTATGAATTGGTGGAAATGGCCGAAATAAGACAGATTTCTGGTTCGGAAGTGCACGGCGTGACCAGTATGGGTGCTTTTTTTTCGCTTGGCTGATCTCTCAGGTATTGCTGCCGTGCTCCCGGTGCGAAGTTCGGCAGGCGGCATGTTTCCGCCTGAAAATACACGCCGCCCCAGCAAATGAGACTTTTTACTAGCACGAATAAGCAATGCCAATAAGTAATACCAATAAATAGTACGCATAAGTAATACCAATAAAAAGGCCAAAAGCATGTTGCTTCGAAAACTAGATGCTCAACTGTTTATCGCACTTTGTTTGTTTCTTGTGGTTAACATCGCTTTGGCTAATGTCGGCGAGACCAGCGAGCTATTGCAGCAATATGTTCGGCTTAATACATCCAACCCGCCGGGCAACGAGATTGAGGGCGCGCGTTTTTTTGCGGATATATTCGAGAAAAATGGTATCCCCTATGAAATAGTTGAGTCCAGTCCCGGTCGCGCTAATATCTGGGCCAGACTTGAAGGCGGTGACCAACCAGGTGTATTACTCCTTCACCATATGGATGTGGTGCCGGCGGATCCGTCTCGTTGGCGCTACCCGCCTTTCGAGGCCACGGTGGCGGAAGGGCGCGTTCACGGACGGGGCACGCTGGATAATAAATCGACGGGCATCTTTCACTTGCAGGCTTTTCTGGCATTGCACAGGGCTGGCAGGCCTTTGACACGTGATGTGATATTTATGGCCACCGCAGATGAAGAAGCAGGTGGTCAGCAGGGGGTGGGCTGGTTGATGGAACATCGCCCGGATCTGTTTGAACACATAGGCGCCGTACTAAATGAAGGTAGCAGTGGTAATCTACGTAATGGCCAGTTAAGTTTTGGTGTGGAGATAACCCAGAAGCTACCCTTATGGATAAAAATCACTGCCGAAGGAACCCCTGGTCATGGTGCGGTGCCACGACAGGGCAGTGCGCCACAGCGCCTGGTAAGGGCTTTGAGCAGGCTGGAAACCCTGCAATTTGAAGCACGGGCTATTCCAGTCGTCGCGGAATATTTGCAAAGTATTGCTAAAGATGCACCGCCGCCATGGAATCGACACCTGGCTTCTGCCCCTCAACTGGCCGCATCCTCAATGTTGATGAGTAGTCTCCAGACCTATGATCACCGTTTATACGCACTATTGACCACCACGTGTGCGCTTACTCGTTTAGCGGGTAGTGGCAAGATTAATGTTGTGCCACCTTCGGCCAGCGCTGAGGTGGATTGTCGTCTACTACCGGATGAAGAGCCTGCAGATGTATTGGCAGTATTGCGCGAAAACCTTGCTGGGGATGGCATTACAGTGGAGCCAATATTGTCATTCGGGCCGGGGAGTTCAAGCACAGATAACTTTCTTTATAGGGCTATTAAACAGGTGCTTTCTGTACGCTATCCACATGTTCCGGTGCTGCCAAAGATGAATGCGGGTTTTACAGACAGCCATTTTTTTCGAGAAAAGGAAATTGCGGCCTACGGATTTACACCAGTTATTTTGACCAGGAGTGACGGTGCCGGAGTGCATGGCGATAATGAAAATATTTCTCTTAAGAACCTCAAATTAGGTGGCGAGATGACCCTGGAGGTGCTGCAAGAGATCGTCTACGATTGATGTTTGCAGACAATTCTTTGCCGACAATGTAATTGGGCAAATGCTATTCGGCTATTGCTGTATTTGCTTTATGGCAACATTGAGGTTTGCTCTTGACTCAGCGTGTTCCATCACTTCTTCGAGCGTAAAAACACCGCTCTTGAAAAGATCAAGCAGTGATTCATCAAAGGTCATACAACCCTCTGCATCTCTCTCCATAGCTTCTCTCAGTTCATGAATACGCCCGTGTTTAATCAAATCCGAAATAAAAGGGGTGTTTAACATCATTTCAACCGCTGGCTTTCTGCCGCCGGCAGCCACCGGTATCAAACGCTGAGAAATAATCGCTTTGAGATGAAGTGACAGGTCAAGGAGAACCTGCTCTCTGAACTCTTCTGGATAAAAGCTCAACACACGTTCAATGGCGTGGGTTGCATTGTTGGCATGCAATGTAGCCATACATAAATGCCCTGTTTCAGCATAAGTTAAAGCATGTTTCATGCTGTCGTAATCGCGAATCTCGCCAATAACAATCATATCAGGAGCCTGGCGCATAGCGTTGCGCAGGGCATTATCAAAGGAATGGGTATCCAGACCTATCTCTCGCTGATCTACTATCGATTGTTTGTGTGAGTGAATTATTTCGATGGGATCTTCAATGCACAGTATATGACCGGATAAACGCGCATTCCTATAATCAATCATCGATGCGAGTGAGGTGGTTTTACCGGAACCCGCCGCACCTACAATTAAAACCAGGCCACGTTCATGCATGGCCAGTTCATTAAACAGGTCGGGCAGACCTAAATCCTGAGTTGTCGAAATCGTCGCTTTAATAAATCTTGCTACCATCGCGATATTTCCACGTTGCCGGAAAATATTAATACGAAAACGCCCGGCACCATCTATGTCTACTGCTTTATTAAACTCGAGATCCGTCAGGAACTTGTTTTTCTCCTCACTACTTAATAGTGAAAATATTAATTTCTCTGCCTCTTCCTTTTGCAAAGGCTCGGAAGAGAGCGGGCTAGCAATACCATCTTGTTTTATCGTCGGTGGCGCGCCAACACTAAAAAAAAGGTCAGAAGCCTCTGTGGAGGCTACATGCTTGAATAGCGCAATAAGATCATACATCTGTAATGTCCTTTGCTGGCCCGGTATCTAACTGTCTCTAGTATTCGGTAGGCAAGTAAAGGTTTCTATGATTTTTATCATCTTATTGCAAAGATTTAACCTTTTCTTCAGCCTGCCTTACGCGTTGATGATAAGACTCATTTAGCCTGGAACCGGATTTGGTTTTCTGTCGATCCCCCTCCCGGACCTGTTTAGCCTCTTCTAATTCTCTGTTGGCCTGTTCAAGCTGAGTTCTTTTATTACCTGCACTGTTTCCCTTGCTATTGCCTTGACCGGAGTTGTTTGCTGCCTTTGGTGTAGCTGGTTCATCGACAATAAATTCTGCTGGACTCACGACATTAGCGTCTTTGATTTCTACTGGTTTGGCACCTTTTCCAGCGGCGGCACAATCGATAAACTGGACGTTGCCATGACTATCCTTTTCCCTGCAAACATCGTCAGCATTTAGTGGGCTGATGGTTAATAAGCTGACTAAGAGAATTACAGCTAGATTTATTCGTCTCATTTTCCTGCTCCTGCCTGATACAAGGCGTCAAGTTAGACAGCCACTGTGGCTGATAGTCAAGGCCAATATTAACTAGCAATGAGTTTACACCGATAAAGCGTCTGTTGGTTGTTGGCATTGTCTGTCACGATACGGAAACGCTGTTGAATCCATAGATTGCCGGGCACTTTACCTTTGCCCCACTGGATGCCGGGTGTGATTCATTTACTTAAAAATGTGATTTTGGAGGAAGTAGGGGAGCACGGTAAACTCCGCGTGGCGCCGTCAGTAAATAACTAGCAAGTTTCCATTGCACTTCGCTGGCTTTCGTTTGCGGGTGATGGCAAGATTACCGGAACGAACCCGCGGTTCTAGCAGAAGCACACCTTATGCTGGATCCAATATACCAATAAATATATGAATGTTATGGATGAAGATAAACGCAAAGGCCGCAAGCCTATCCCCGATCATTTAAAAGCATTGCTCAGTGAGGAGCAGAAAGCCGCGTTAGTACAGTTAGAAGGGTTTGGCTGGGAGCTTCGTTTCGTGCGCATGCCACTGTTTCAGCCTCTTATTATTGCACTGCATAATGCGGCTACCGACAAATTTGGCATATTAGAAGAGGACGGCCATCTTGATATGGGGTCGGATCTGAAAGTTCGTCGTTAGACTTCAGGTTTGCTTCGCTGTTGATCAAAACTAATAACCGATTGCGGTTATTGCCTGAAACCGCCCTTTATTAGTGTGGGCAGGTTGATGGTATTTTCCACTGCTACCGCGTAAACGTTGTTATATATGAGGTTGTGGCGGAGGGGCAGGGATTCGAACCCTGGGTGCCTCTCGACACGCTGGTTTTCAAGACCAGTGCATTCGACCACTCTGCCACCCCTCCGCGAAGGGCGGAATTATACCGCCACAATCGCGTTA
>QNFP01000025.1 GCA_003645535.1 Gammaproteobacteria bacterium
GCATATGGACGTTCCTCTCACTATTTGGTTGAACTTATAGTTTGGCGCATTACGACGCCGTAGGGGGAACGTCCATCTCATCAGGCTCTCTACTTCGTCCAGAATTAATCAGAGGTTCCTTAGCCTCTAAGTTCAGCGGGCAAACTAAAACGTATATTTTCTTTTACGCCATCCATTTCTTCAGACAAAACAGCACCTTGCTGAACAAGATGTTTGACCACATCCGCAACCAGTATCTCTGGCGCAGAAGCTCCAGCAGTAATGCCTACGACCGTATCTTCACCAAACCATGTCGAGAGGATATCTTCCTCGGTATCGATGAGGTATGAACGGGTACCGCAACGTTCTGCCAGCTCCCTGAGCCGGTTGGAGTTAGAACTGTTTGGTGAACCCACCACCAATACCACATCACATTCAAGCGCTAGTTGCTTGACAGCATCCTGGCGGTTTTGCGTGGCGTAGCAAATATCATCCTTGCGCGGCCCCTGAATCTGCGGGAATCGATTGCTGAGCCTGGCGGTGATCTCAGCAGTGTCGTCAATAGACAGCGTTGTTTGCGTGACATAGCCAAGTTGCATGGAATTGTTAACTTGCAGCTGGTCAACATCCTCAACACTTTCAACCAGGTATATAGCCCCACCCCGACGACGATCATATTGCCCCATCGTACCCTCAACTTCAGGATGTCCAGCGTGACCAACCAACACACATTCGATATTTGCACGGGCTAATTTCTCTACTTCCATGTGCACCTTGGTCACCAGCGGGCAAGTCGCATCAAAGATTTTCAATTGACGCTTTTCCGCTTCGGTCCGCACCGCCATGGATACACCGTGCGCGCTAAAAATAACGACGCTTCCGTCGGGCACTGAAGACAGTTCGTCAACAAATACTGCGCCACGATCACGCAAGGCATCAACCACAAATTTATTGTGCACTACCTCGTGGCGCACATAAATCGGCGCACCAAACAAATCCAGCGCCCGATTGACGATATCAATGGCGCGATCGACCCCGGCACAAAACCCCCGTGGATTGGCCAGGCGGACTTCCATCAGCCCGCCTCTTCGGCAGTAGCAATGTCAGCTACTTCAATGCCAAGCACCTGCACATCAAAAACTATCGACTTGCCGGCCAGTGGATGATTAAAATCAACGCTGATCTCATCACCAGCAATAGCGGTAATGACGCCGGGCAGCTCACTTTTTGCAGCATCGGTAAATGAGACGACCAGCCCATGTCCAAGCTCCATATCCACGGGGAAGTGCTGGCGTTTCATCAGCTGTACATTGACCGGATTATGTTGTCCAAAACCGTACTCCGGTTCGATTCGGAAACTAGCCCGCTCATTGACTCCCAGACCGACTAGTACATCTTCAAAACCGGGGAGCATACTGCCATCACCCATAGTAAAGGTCGCCGGCGAGCCTTCGAAATTAGAGTCAATAATTGAACCATCTTCCAGGGCCAGGGAAAAATGCAAGGTCACGACGCAGCCCTGAGCAATCTTATGCAGACTTACTAAACTGGGGCTAGCGGACAGATCTGCTGGTGTGTTCATCTCAATTGCACTATACCTTTACTAAGAAATACCTTTGCTAAGCACTATCTTTACCAAACACCGAAGCGACAATCAGTATCACTGCACCGACAGTTATTGCCGAGTCAGCAATGTTAAATGCTGGCCAGTAATACCCCTGGTAATGAAGCTGGATAAAGTCAATCACATAACCGAACATAAGCCGATCATAAAGATTGCCCGCAGCACCAGCCAACACCAGAGACAGTGCCAGGGCTTGCCAACGCGCTGAATCCGGCGTCCTGTAAAGCCAATAAATTATATAGGCGCTCACGCCTGCCGCCACGACACAGAAAAAGCTATTTTGCCAGCCACCTGCATCGCTCAAAAAACTGAAAGCAGCACCGGTATTGTGCAACAGTGTCCAGTTAAAAAATGTGGTCACGAACACCGGCTCACCGTAGGCGAGCGTCGCGGTAGCGAGCGTCTTTGTGTAGTGATCAACAACAACAAGTACCGCGGCCAACAGGTACCACAGCGCGACTTTTTTGATCGACAGTAACTTCACAGACTATGTCGAATCAGGCAAAACGGCGTAACTCACCAGCGCCCACCACATTGTCAACACAGCGGCCACATAACTCGGGATGTTCGCCATGTGTGCCCACATCTTCACGATGGTGCCAACAACGCACACATTTTTCAGCCGCTGACAGACTGATCGCAATGCGTAAACCCGGCAACATAGTATCGACACCCGAGCTAACCGCATCTACGGCTTCGTGTGCTACCACCTCAGCCGAGGAGGTTATCGTAACAAAGCGCAATTCATCACCCATTTTTTTTAATACCCGGGCAATTTCTGGTACCACATGCAGCGTGATATCGGCATCCAGAGCGCCTTTCACAACACCATTACGACGCGCGTCTTCCAGCGCTTTATTAACCGCCTCTTTGACCGAAAAAATAAGCTGCCAGTCATCACTGTCAATCACGTCATCACCGGTATCGGCTGGCAGCACATACCACTCTGCCAGGTGAACTGAGTCGCCACGCTTACCTGGCATCGCAGCCCAAATTTCTTCCGCGGTAAAGCTCAGGATTGGCGCAATCCAGCGCACCAGTGCTTCGGTAATATGCAACAGCGCGGATTGCGCCGAGCGCCGGGCGAGGCTATCTGCCTGACAGGTGTACTGCCTGTCCTTGATAATATCCAGGTAAAAGCCACCCAGGTCAGTGGCACAAAAATTGTGTAGCGTTTGGTAGATCAGGTGGAAATTGTATTGTTGATACGCAGCACTAATTTCACTCTGCACCTGTGCAGTTCGCGCCAGCACCCAACGATCGAGAGACAGCATCTGATCTGTCGGCAACAGATGTTCGTCAGGCTCAAAGCCATCCAGATTGGAGAGCAAAAACCGCACTGTGTTGCGAATACGCCGATAGGAGTCAGCGGTGCGCCGCAAAATTTCATCAGAGACCGTCATTTCACCGCTAAAATCCGTCGATGCCACCCACAAACGCAGTACATCGGCCCCCAGCTGATTAATCACTTTTTGCGGCGCAACAACATTGCCCAGGGACTTGGACATCTTACGACCGTCAGCATCCACGGTAAAACCATGGGTCAACACTGCCTTATAGGGTGCAGAGCCATTCATAGCAATAGCAGTCTTAAGCGAGGACTGAAACCAGCCCCGATGCTGGTCCGAGCCTTCCAGATAAAGATCCGCGGGGTAAGCCAGATAATCGCGCTGACGCAGTACCGCCTCATGGCTGACACCTGAGTCAAACCAGACATCCAGGGTGTCAGTAATTTTGCTGTATTTATCTGCGTCATCGCCAAGCAATTCGCTGGCATCGAGATCGTACCAGGCATCCATTCCTTCCTGTTCCACCCGCAACGCGACCTGCTCAATCAACTGATTTGTATCGGGATGTAACTCACCGCTATTGTCGTTGATAAATAAAGTGATCGGCACACCCCAGGTACGCTGTCTAGACACACACCAGTCGGGGCTGTTATCCAGCATCGACTCCATACGCGCCTGACCCCAGTCGGGAAACCACTGCACTTTTTTAACTGCGGCCCTGGCATCATCAAGCAAACCATTAGCGGACATGCTAATAAACCATTGCGGCGTTGCCCGAAAAATAAGCGGGGTTTTGGTACGCCAACAGTGTGGATAGCTATGGGTAATTTTACTGTCGGCCAGCAGATGACCTTTTTCACGTAGCAACTCAACGATTTTTTCATCAACTTTGTAAACATGGTCGCCAGCAAAAATTTCTACGTTATCCCGGTAAACGCCACGGTCGTCCAGGTAGTTGAGGGTTTCGATGCCGTATTTGTTCGACACCACAAAATCTTCAACCCCATGATCAGGTGCGGTGTGCACTGCACCGGTACCAGTTTCGGTAGTCACATGATCACCTACCACCACGGCCACCTGTCGGTCATAAAAGGGATGGTGTAACAACTGACCTTCCAGTTGCGCGCCGGTACAGCTTCCTACGATGGAGTAATCTTCAACACCCCAGCGCGCCAACGCAGATTCGACCAGCTCGGCCGCAACTAGCAGACGTTGCTTCCGCCCAGCCAGGGCACATTGTACGACCTTGTATTCAAGATCAGGGTGCAATGAAACAGCCTGGTTGGCCGGTATTGTCCACGGTGTGGTCGTCCAGATAACGATGGCCAGTTCACCTTCCCCGCCGAGTTCTCCAACGGCTTCAGCAAACCCTTGTTGGTCAACAACAGAAAAACTGACATCGATAGAAAATGAGGTTTTATCCTGGTACTCGACCTCCGCTTCCGCCAGCGCGGAGGCACCCACCACGCTCCAGTAAACCGGTTTGTAACCTTTCACGAGGTGGCCATTCGCTATGATTTTGCCCAGTGAGCGGATGATATCCGCTTCGTATTTATAATCGACACTCAGGTAAGGATTGTCCCATTCACCGAATACACCAAGACGCACAAAGTCCTTTCTCTGGCCATCGACCTGCCGCAATGCATACTCTCGGCACTTCTGCCGGAAAGCTTTGTAGTCAATTTTGGTACCGGCCTTGCCGTGCTTTTTTTCCACCTGGTGCTCGATAGGCAAACCGTGACAATCCCAGCCCGGCACATAAGGCGCGTCATAACCATCAAGCGTCCGCGCTTTAACGATAATATCCTTGAGCACTTTGTTAACCGCGTGACCAATGTGAATATCCCCATTGGCATAGGGCGGCCCATCATGAAGTATAAATTTTTCCCGGCCGGCCCTGGCCTTGCGAATAGCGCCGTAAAGATCATTGGTCTGCCACTGTTTGAGTATGCCCGGCTCCCGCTGCGCAAGATTGGCTTTCATGGGAAATGTGGTTTTTGGCAGGTTGAGCGTCGCTTTGTAGTCGTTCATAAATATTTGTTGTCGTTTATCAATACTTGTAGTCGTTAGTAAAAAGTCGTTAGTAAAAAGTTCGTAGATTTGCGCCGACAGCATTGCCGATAACAGTATTGCCGATAACAGGCATACCGCTATCAGGATCTGTTTATGCGATTCTGTACACGTTTATATTTACTATGGATTCCTGTAACAAAAAACTGTTCACACCGATCGGCCAAAGTACTCCCGAGCCACGCCGATATCCTTTTGTATACTTTCTACCAGATCATCGAGGGAGGTGAATTTCTGCTCTTCGCGGAGCTTTCTCTTAAATTCTACCGCGATACGCTGGCCATAAATATCACCACTCCAGTCGAGCATATGTACTTCGAGCACAGGCTTGATTAAATCCCCCACGGTCGGGCGCACACCGACGTTAGCCACGCCCTGAACTCGCTGTCCATCCGCTAGTAACACTTCGACCGCAAACACTCCTCGTAACGGCGCTCGATAGCGGTGCAGATTAACATTAGCAGTTGGGATACCCAGCTGCCCACCCAACTGCTGGCCGTATACCACCCGACCGGTGATACAAAAGGGCTGACCCAGCAAACGTTCGGCCTCTAAAAAATCGCCAACCTCAAGTGCGTGACGAATACGTGTGCTGCTAACACGCTGCCCATCGATACTTACGGTGTAGGTCTCCACGACCTCAAAACCATAACGCTGTCCTTGTTCGGCCAGCATGACGAAATCACCTTTGCGGTCACAACCAAAATGGAAGTCATCGCCAATGACCAGACATTTGATATCCAGACCCTGAACAAGCAAATTATCGACGAACTCCTGCGCCGAAAGCTCGCTTAACTGACGATTAAAACCAACGCAAAATACTCGATCAATCTCGGCCTTGCCGAGGGCGTCAACTTTCTCGCGCATGCGCATTAGTCGAGCAGGTGCCTGTTCACCCGAAAAAAACTCCCGCGGCTGTGGTTCAAACATCATCACCACAGAAGGTAGTCCGTAGTACCCCGCTCTTTCTTTGACCTGCTCAATAATTGCACGATGACCTAAATGCAGGCCATCAAAGGAACCAATTGTGAGCACACTACCTCGATGTTCAGCGCGCAGATTATGCAAACCGCGGATAAAAATTTCTTTGTTAAGCTTCACGATAAGCAGCTCTTTAATTCAGCAATATTGCGCACACAAGGCCGGCGATTATAACTCAGCCAGGCAAGCGAAAGTAGGCATTTCAGGGAGTGGCAGTATGGCGGAAATCGGCCGGCCGCAAACCACAAAGTAGCAAAACCAGTAGATACATGCCGAGTCCAGCGAAGCATAAGACAAGTACTGAGAGCAGGCGCTCTATACCACCAAGAGAGAACCAGTCGGGCACATATTCCACACCAATCAGCAATACTACCGCCATTATTACGTTAGCAAAAATCAGCGCGCCAATAAATTTACGCCAGTTACTGTCGGGCACAAAAACCTGCTGTCTTCGCAAACCCCGGTACAGCAAACCCGCGTTCAGGAATGCGGACATCGTCGTGGCCAGTGCCAGCCCGCTATGCCCCAGGGCAAAATAATGATGGAGTGGCAATACGAAAGCTATATTCATCACCATATTGGCAGCCATCGCTATAATACCAATGCGCACCGGACTCTTCATGTCCTGCCTGGCAAAGTAGCCGGGCGCGAGGACTTTGATCAACATAAACGCTACGACCCCCAGAGCGTAAGCCCGCAAGCTCCATGCCGACATCGCAATGTCGCGCTGACTAATTTCAACACCATCGTAAAACAGGGCTGCCAGCACTGGCTCAGCAATAATGACCAGAGCCACAGAAGCTGGCAGGGCGACCAATAACACAAAGCGCGCTGCCCAGTTGAGAGTGCCATTAAATGCGGCCGGCGATTTAGCCACATGTTGCCGGGACAGACCGGGCAGAATAACCGTAGCGACCGCGACACCAAACACGCCCAGCGGCAGTTCAGCCAGGCGATCAGAGTAGTACAGCCAGGACACGCTCCCGGTGGGCAAAAAAGAAGCGATCACTGTATCCAGGAGCAGATTAATCTGACTCACCGACACACCAAATATGGCTGGCAGCATCAATACCATAATCTGCCTGACGCCACTGTGCCCCCAATCGAGACGAGGCCGAGGCAACTGATGAATGGCGGCCAGAAAGGGCAACTGAAACAGCAGCTGAATAATACCGGCAGCAAACACTCCCCAGGCGAGTGCGTAAACAGGCTGGGCAAACCAGGGTGCTGCGACCAATGCCGCACCGATCAGGCAAACGTTCAACCACACCGGTGTAAACGCCGGCACCGCAAAACGGTCAAAACTGTTGAGTATGCCCCCGGCCAGCCCGGTCAGGGAGATAAACAACAGATAGGGAAAGGTGACCCTGATCATATCGCTGGTGGCCTGGAATTTTTCTGGGTCGTTCAAAAATCCCGGGGCGAATACTGCCGTAAACATCGGCGCAGCAACGACAGCGAAAATAGTCAGTAAAATCAGCACTGATCCCAGTGCACCCGCAACGCGATCAGTCAGCTCTCTGACCACCGCATTACCGCCCTTGTCCCTGTACTCAGCCAACACGGGTATAAAAGCCTGGGAAAAAGCACCTTCGGCAAAAAGGCGACGCAGAAAATTAGGGATTTTGAAGGCGACGAAAAAAGCGTCAGCAAAACCATCAGCACGAATAACGCGGGAGAAAACTACATCGCGAATCAGGCCCAGCACCCGCGACAACATCGTCATCGTGCCCACCACAATACTGGAGCCCAGCAGCCCTCTGCGTGGCACCGTAGACTGGCTTTGCGATTGACTACTTTCGCTCAATATTCCTTCCCCAGTCTTGCCAAACCCAGCGCACTCCCTCGAATCAACATAGTCGCCAGTGTAGCGATGCAATCACATTGCGCCAAGGCCAGCAGCAGCCATTGAAATCAGGCAGCCTCGCCCCCACCATAAGAGCACCAACTATTTATTGGGGATTATTCGTGGAACAGTATCGCGGCACCACTATTCTTTCTATTCGGCGCCACGGTAAGGTCGTGGTCGGCGGTGATGGTCAGGTCAGCCTGGGCAACACCATTATGAAAGGCAACGCTCGTAAAGTGCGCAGACTCCATGACGACAAAGTCATCGCCGGGTTTGCCGGCGGCACAGCCGATGCATTTACTTTATTCGAACGCTTTGAAGGCAAACTGGAACAACACCGCGGCAACCTTGTTCGCGCCGCTGTTGAACTCGCTAAAGACTGGCGCACCGATCGAGCGCTGCGCCGCCTTGAAGCCATACTAGCAGTTGCCGACAAAGAAGCCTCACTGATAATTACCGGCAACGGCGATGTCATTGAACCGGAAAATGACATCATTGCCATCGGTTCAGGTGGCCCTTTTGCTCAGTCAGCCGCCAAAGCCCTGCTTGATAACACTGACCTTGGGGCTCGAGATATTGTCGAAAAAGGGCTGCAAATTGCGGCCGACATTTGTGTTTACACCAATAGTAACCGCACCATTGAAGAACTCGACTGCAATTAACCAGTCCAGCCTGAACAAACGTAGTACGGAGCACCCGATGTCTAACATGACCCCCCAGGAAATTGTTCATGAGCTCGACCGTCATATTGTCGGCCAGGACAACGCCAAACGCGCAGTAGCCATTGCACTGCGTAACCGCTGGCGAAGAATGCAGTTGCCGGAAGACTTGCGCAACGAGATCACACCAAAAAACATCCTTATGATAGGGCCCACTGGCGTCGGCAAAACTGAAATAGCGCGGCGCCTTGCACGTCTCTCCAACGCTCCTTTCATCAAGGTTGAAGCGACCAAGTTCACCGAGGTCGGTTACGTTGGCAGAGATGTTGAGTCTATTATTCGCGACCTTATCGAAACCTCTGTCAAATTGCTTCGCGAACAGGAGGTAGTGAAAGTACACCAGCGTGCTCAGGATGCGGCAGAGGAGCGCGTTCTTGATGCTCTTTTACCACCTGCTCGTGGCGACGATATTGAGAAAGAGTCCAGTACACGCCAGCTGTTTCGTAAAAAACTTCGCGAAGGAGAGCTTGACGACAAGGAAATCGATATCGAAACAAGTGCTGCGCCAATAGGCGTTGAAATCATGGCGCCACCCGGGATGGAAGAGATGACCAGCCAACTACAAAACATGTTTTCCAACATGGGTAGCGGCGGACGGACCAAATCCCGAAAAATCTCAGTGGCGCAGGCGATGAAAATACTCGCCGACGAGGAAGCCGGCAAGCTCGTTAACGATGAAGATATCAAAACCCGGGCGGTCAACAGTGCCGAACAAAACGGTATCGTTTTTATTGACGAAATCGACAAAGTAGCCAAGCGCGGCGAAACATCCGGTACCGACGTGTCCCGCGAAGGTGTGCAACGAGATCTATTACCGCTCATCGAAGGCTGCACCATTTCCACAAAATACGGCATGATCAAAACAGATCACATCCTGTTTATTGCCTCCGGCGCTTTTCATTTTTCCAAACCTTCAGACCTTATTCCAGAACTACAGGGCCGGCTGCCCATTCGCGTCGAGCTTGAATCCCTCAATGCCGAAGATTTTGAGCGGATTTTAACCGAACCCAAAGCTTCGCTAACCACGCAATATCGGGAATTGCTCGCTACCGAGGGTTTGACCATCGAATTCACTGCAGATGGCGTGTGCCGCATCGCCGAAATCGCGTGGCGAGTGAATGAGCGCACCGAAAATATTGGCGCCAGGCGCTTGCACACTGTTCTTGAACGACTATTAGAGGAGGTCTCCTTTAATGCTGCCAACCAGACCGACAATGAGGTGGTCGTAATCGATACCGCTTTTGTCGACAAGCATCTGGACGAACTGTCCCGTGATGAAGATCTATCGCGCTTTATTCTCTAGCGAAGGCTTGCTCAAAAAGCCACCTGGTACCGGAGCGCTAGAAAACCCTTATGACCCCAGAAAAAATCAAGCTTCACACCAGCGATGGCAGCCTGGAACTGGCCTATCCTGATGGCAGCATTGTCACTTTTAGCGGTGAATTCCTGCGCGTCCATTCACCCAGCGCAGAAGTGCGGGGCCACGGCCCGGGAGAAGAAGTTCTCCAGCATGGTAAGCAAAACGTGAAAATTCGCAGTTTGCAGCCAAGCGGGCATTACGCATTACTGATCGAATTCGACGATGGCCACAATACCGGCATTTACAGTTGGCCTTATTTACAGGAGCTGCACGAAAATCGTGACCAACTGTGGCAGGCGTATTTGCAAAAACTCACAGCAGCCTCACAATCACGAGACCCGGAAGAAAAGGTGGTGAAATTTATTACTCCAAAATAATTAGACTTTCTCAGTCTCCCACCGTAGGATCAAACTTTCCACAGAAGGCCACTCTGCCCTTTCGAACCAGGCAAACCACACCCCGATTGTAAAAATAGTCGCTTCGAGAAGGTTAGCACTCCCCATTATTATGGCTGAACCGAGTCAAAACCGTAGTCCTAACACTAGTCTAAAAAACAGTCGAAACCACAGCAGCACACGCCAGTCCTTACAGGCCAGGGCAACGAGTTTAGCCATTTCTGGTACCGGGATCGCTATTATCGCGGTTGTTATCGGCACGATTTTAGCGGGCTACTTTCAGTTCGGCGATTTCAGTATCGCTTCAGCCATCAAGGCGCAACAGCAGAATTTTGTACTGTGGATCCTCGATGCCATGCCTTTTATATTCTCATTCTGGGGACAACGAATGAGTACCATGGTCGCCAGGGAAGCCGATGCAATCGTATCTGATCAAACCGAAGTACTGCGAGCTAAAGCAAAAGCCATGGAAAAAAGGGCTGCTCATAGCACAGCTCATGATGCCCTCACCGGCCTTCCCAACCGTATTGAATTAAACAGTTTGTTGCTGCATGGCATTGAGCAATCACGACACAGAGCAGAAAAATTTGCGCTGCTGGTCATTAGTATTGATCGGTTTAAGGAAATTAACCGGACACTGGGCCATTCAGAGGGCGACCAGGTTCTTCGGCAAATGGTCGAGCGACTACAGCAGGTCGCACAATACCCTATGTCACTGGCACGGGTGGGGGGAGATGAGTTTGCCATCATCGTTCCTAATATCGATGATCAGAAAGATGTGCAAACGCTGGTACGCCGAATAAAAGACACTCTCCACAGGCCTTTCACCAGCGGCGAATTTCCTCTGGCTATACAGGTCAGTATTGGCGCAGCGCTGTACCCGGATCAGGGCGAGGAGGCCGAATTACTCACGCTTTATGCCGACCTTGCAATGCGTTCAGCGAAAACCAGCAATGACCGATTTGCGTTTTTTGACAGTACCATGGCAAAACCGGATACACGACAGCTTAAAATGGTAGGTGAATTACGAAAAGCCCTGGAAAACAACCTGTTTACACTTCACTTTCAACCCAAGGTGCAGGCTCAATCCCGCCAGCTAGTTTCCGTAGAAGCGTTGACCAGATGGTTTCATCCCGAGCTGAATCAGGTGCCGCCGGAAGAATTCATCCCACTGACAGAACGTACTGGCCTGATAAATGAATTGACCTACTGGGTGCTTTACGAAACGCTGCGTCAATGCGCAGAGTGGAAGAATGAATATCAGCGAATAATTAAAGTGGCGATCAATTTATCCTCACAAACCTTACTGGATCCCGAATTGCCAGATAGAGTATCTGCATACCTCGCCATCCATAATATCTCGGCTAATCAATTAGCTGTTGAAGTCACCGAGACGGTAATAATGGCAGACGCCGCTCGCTGCCTCCAGGTGCTAAATGCACTCACAGAACTGGGCGTAGAAGTTTCTATCGATGACTTCGGTACCGGCTACTCGTCGCTTGCCTATCTTAAACAGCTACCTGCCAGTGAAATCAAAATAGACAGGAGCTTCGTCAGGGATATTCTCACCAGTGACAGCGACGCTACAATCGTACGTGCGACTATTCAACTGGCCCATAATTTTGGCCTGCAAGTGGTCGCTGAAGGTGTAGAAAGCGAAGACATTGCTCAGCAGTTACAAAAGTGGGGTTGCGACATCCTGCAGGGCTATCACCTCGCCAGGCCGCTCGACCCGGTAGAATTAATGGCATGGCTAGGCAAACATGAAACTACTCATCAAGCTGCTTTTACTGCTCCATAAGCGGCAAAACAACTATTTTTATGCAGTAATTCTATCTGTTCAAAACCAACGGAACGGAGCAAATCTAGCTGAAAAGTTACCGGCCGTGGCGAATCCTCCTTGTCAATATAGTCAAAAACCTTTGTCTTATATTCTCCGCCGCCAAACTCTGTGAGATAGTCACCATAACGTCGCCACATCATTGCCTCCACCCCTTCTGTTTCGTGGCTAACCAGGTCGCTGATCCAGACACTGCCGCCGGGAGCGGTAAGGGTGTAGATTTTTTCAAAGGCGTAATGCCAGTCGTCATCATCGCGTAGATGGTGCAACACGGCCGCGGCGATAATCACATCATAGTGATCCGCAACCAGCTCAATATTGCGAAAATCGCCATGAAAAATACGTACCTGACCGACATTGCTGGCGTTTATGCGTGCTTGTGCCCTGCTAAGCATCGGCGCGCTGAGATCGAGCAAATCACAATCAAAGGGGCCTGCTAGCTGTAGCAATCGCAGGCTATTATTGCCAGCACCACAGCCAATATCCAGAACACGGCGAATACTGGCGGTGGTGCTAACGGCTGCGGTAGTGATTAATTCCATCGCCAGAGCAGCATCCACTGTCGATGTCTGTCCGGTTTCAAGATTCGAAAACCGCTCAACATCGGCATCAAAACGCTCCTGTATCTGCGCTACCGTTGATTTGTTTTTATATTTGCTGACTGGCATCGCTGCTCCTGTTGTTAGCCATAGTCTAGATCCGCTGTGACGGACCACCATTAGAGACTAAAATAGTGCTTTCACCATTAACCGGTTAGCCCCATATGGCATTATCTCGTATAAACCGCTGTTTTAACCTTGAAGATTTTCGCGATAAAGCCAGGAGCAAGTTACCTGCACCCCTGTACCATTATATCGACGGCGGCGCCGACGACGAAATCTCCCGCTATCACAACACTGAGGCCTTTAACCGCTACCAGATAGTGCCCCGTTGTCTCGAGGATGTTACACAAATCAATATGCAGACCAGGGTGCTTGGTTGTACTGTTGACTGGCCGGTACTCCTTGCACCAACAGGTATGACACGGTTTTTTCATCATCAGGGCGAACGCGCGGTAGCACGTGCAGCGGACCGATTTAATACCATGTACTCTCTATCGACTCTGTCGACCACCACCATCGAAGATATCGCTGCCTGCACCAACGGACCCAAGATGTTTCAGCTCTACGTCCTGCGTGATCCGGCAATTAACGAAGAACTGATTGACCGCTGCCGCCTGGCCAAATACGACGCCTTATGCCTGACCGTTGACACCGTCGTGCAAGGTAATCGTGAGCGTGATCTGCGCACCGGTATGACCGTGCCACCGAAACCAACATTCAACAGCCTGTTAGGATTTGCTGCACGGCCCGGCTGGTGCTATCGCTATTTCACCACCCCCGCCCTGGAAATGGCCAACGTGGCCCACCACATCGCTGAAGGCAGTTCCAAAGTCAGCTCACTGGGTCAATATATCAATGGTCAGTTTGATCGAGCGCTCAACTGGCATGCCGCCGAGCAAATAGCACAACGCTGGCAAGGAGCCTTCGCCATCAAAGGCATCATGTCCGCAGAAGATGCTCGCCGCGCGCTTGATATTGGCGCCACCGCAGTAATCATTTCCAATCACGGTGGCCGACAACTGGACACGACGCCAGCGCCCATAGAGCTTATTGCCGATATTGCCGATGCGGTAGGCGGCAAAATGGATATTATTCTCGATGGCGGTGTACGACGGGGCACACACGTACTGAAAGCCCTGGCCATGGGGGCTACCGCCTGCATGATGGGTCGACCTTATCTCTATGGTCTGGCAGCTGGCGGGCAAGCTGGCGTGGAGCGTGTACTTGATTTGCTAAGAAATGAAATAGAGCGAGCGATGATTTTGTCGGGTCGCACAGAACTGCACAAACTGGATCGCAGCTTTATTCGTCGCTGAAGATCATCGCTAAAGATCATCGGCCCTGTCAATTTAATAATGCTCAAAGCATTCTTGAAGCACTCTTAAAGCATTAATGTTCAAGACCCTGATGCGCTGAGGCCTGATGCACAGAGGCCTGATCCACAGAGGAATATCGGCGCCTAGCAACGGAATCCTGACTTATTAACAGGCACTTAAGTCAAATGCTCGTCCAGGGAGCTTTTGACCTCAGACTCGATTATTCCACGCACTGCAGACATCATCATGCCCAATTTGATATCAACGACAATATCTTCGACGCTACAGGCTATACAGGCGTCCACCCCCGATCGTTTGTAGTGTAAATTGTTATCCCGCCAGTGATGCTGGCCACCGAACCTGGCCGCCAACTGATCTGCCAATCCTTCGGCTTTGGCACGAATATCGACCAGATCCAGTTGATGTTTACGAATTACACGAATATTCGCCAAATTACCTCCTGTCCATTTGCTTGCTTTCCAAAAAATGGCTGCAATAAAGAAGTGGATCACAGGCAACAGCATAACTGATAATAATTTGCGGCCTGTCGCAGGCGCAAGCTTAAACGCCATGGCATCGATTTAATACAGGTTTTCGGCATCATCTATTTCGCCACCCTTTCTTTAGACAAACCTGTATTTCTCCGAGTCTTTAGTTCGCTGGGCCTTTATTTCGATAAGCCCTGCTGACTGGCAAAAGCACTGTAACAGTGTTCTCCCGGCCCATTAGTGCTCAGCATTTGCTAACATAGCGCATTTTTCAGGAGCCCGGTTTGTCCGAGCCAGGTAATAATTGTTTTCCTCACGCAGGCTTAATTCGGCGCCTGGCGGCACTGGTCTATGACAGTTTTTTGCTGTTCGCGATTACGCTGGCCTATAGCGGACTGATTTTGGGACTGCGGGTATGGGCGACAGGAGCAGAAGCAGCGCAAATACCTTTTTCCGGTTTGCCGGGGTTTCTGTATCTTGCTGGCCTCTGGTTTTTTCTGACGCTATTTTATAGCCGGTGCTGGCGATCCTCCGGACAAACACTGGGCATGAAAACCTGGCGCCTGCGACTACGGCAAACTAATGGCGCCCCGTTAACCTGGCGGCAATGCTGGCTACGCGGCCTGCTAGCTCCGTTATCGCTGGCTATACTGGGTATCGGTTATCTGTGGTGCCTGGGTTCCTCCGGTGATTGCCTACATGACCGGTGGACCCATACACGAATGATGGTTTTACCTAAGGAAGCTAAAAAATAAAGTGTCTGATCGACAATACTCAGGCGGCACGGCGCAGTAACACCAATCCAATAAGCATGCTAATCACTGCCGGCACCAGCACTGCCCAAAACGGTGAAAAGCCAAAGACAATACTGGACGGGCCGAGCAGCTTCTGGATGGTTTGAAAAACAATGCCAACAACCACCCCGGAGAAAACGCGATAACCCATGGTCGCTTCGCGCAGTGGACCAAAAATAAAGGAAACTGCAATAAGCACCAGGCCGATCACCGTAGCGGGTAGCAGTGCTTTGTTCCAGAAAGCCAGCCAGTAGACCGATGATTTCTGGCCATGGGTATCCAGGTAACGCGCGTAATCATACAAACTGCGCAGGGCCAGAGATTCCGCCGGCATCGACATGAGTTGTAGCAGATCCGGCGACAGGCCGGACTCCCAGCGACGGGTCTCAAAACGGTCTGTTTCGGTACCGTTATGGATAAATCGGGTCGTCACACCACGTTCTTCAAGCCAGTGGTCATCATGGAATGTTGCCTGGGCGGCAAAGCTTACTTCCTCAATGTTGCGCTGATCACCAAAGCGGTATCGAGTGACACCGAACAGCCGGCCATTGGGATGAACCGCATTAAAATGGATAAATTCGTTGCCTTCGCGATTCCAGATACCGGTAGTTGCGGCAAGGCTATCCTGTTCACCACGCAATACTATCTTGCGACTCTCTGCCAGCTGATCGGTGTAGGGGACAACAAAATCCCCCAACAATGCGCCAACAATAATCACCAGAATGACCGGTTTGACCACAAAGACAGTTATACGTAACAGCGACACTCCAGCCGCACGCATGATCACCAGTTCACTATTGCCAGCAAGAACACCAAGGCCAATCAGACAGCCAATTAACGTTGCAAACGGGATGTTTTCAACTATGCGAGAAGGCAGAGTCAGGCCGACATGGTAAAGCACATCAATAAAATGATAATCGTTGCGAATGTCATCCAGACCGTCGACCGTAGCAGCAATCACATCAATACCCAGCACGACCATCAATACCAGTACGATGGCGCCGAGCACAAAGCGAGCCACATAGCTCGACAGCTGCTTCATTATGATCTCGACCCTTTCGGTAACGCTGGCCGCCAGCCGCTATCCCAGGCAATAAGTACAGCGGCAATGCTGAGGAAGATCAAATGGATCCACCACAAACCCAGTGCAGCCAGCTGCTTTTCCTCCTCAATGGCGCCACGCGCAGCGTTGAGAGCCACCAGGTAAAGAATATAAAGAATAACGGCTGGAAAAATCTTCACAAAGCGACCCTGGCGAGAGTTCGTCCGGCTTAAAGGCACTGCCATTAAAGCGACCACCAGCACCAGTACCGGCACAGAAAATCGCCATTGTAAGGCCGCCCGGTGAGCCGGCTCATTAGACGATAGTAATTTCCTGGTTGTTAAAGCCCCGGCTTTTTCCCGCCGTCCCTGCCCCGGTCGTGGTTTACCCATACGCTGACCATACTGTTCAAAAGAAGTAATTTGAAAGTCGGCACGCCCCGGAGCGCCCTGAATTCTATAACCATCTTCGAGCAACAGATAACGCTCGCCATTATCCTCGTCCCTCTGGGGATAACCACTCGCTGCAAGAATAACCACATGGCCCAAATTATTTCTTTCCTTATCACCAGGTTCGGCAAGAAAAACATTGCGCATGTGTCCGCCCTCACTGATTTCCTCACTGTAGGTGACCCCCCGGCCGCCGCGCAAAGTGTAAAACTTACCACTAGCCAATGATTCGATTTCACCGCGAGATTTCTGAGCACTTAGCAAGGCCTCGGCCTTGGCCAGCCCCTGCGGACTCACCGACAGACTCAACCATGCAACCAGAGCCGCTACCCCTATAGCCACCACCATGGTGTAAGCCATCAGTTTTTTAGGATCCATGCCACAGGCATATAGTACCGTCATTTCGCTGTCTACATACATGCGTCCATAGACCAGCAAAATAGCCAGGAAAAAAGCCAGCGGGAGTATCAACTCAAGAAAACCAGGCACGCGATAACCGATTACCGCAAAGAGAATACTGGCATCAAGCTCACCGCCTGCAGCCTGAGCAAGATATTTGACAAAGCGACTGCTCATAATGACCAGCATCAATACCAGACTGACCGCTGCGGTAGAAGCCAGTATATCCCTGGCAATATAACGGAAAATAATCACTAAACCTGACACTCCAACAGAATGGGTAACAAATATCTGTCAATTTTTTACCACAGTTATTTGGTTAGTGGCAGTGCATCGCATAAACTAGCGATTACGATTATCCAGTATTCGATTCGCTTTGTCTCGGGGGACACCATGGAGTTATCTGCACGTACGCTAGACCCACTCACCATTAAAACTGATTGCCTTATTGTACCGGTCGGTGAAGAAAAAAAATTGCCGGCCGCTACCAAAGCTATCGACAAAGCATGTGCAGGACTTATTTCTCGATGCCTTGAAAACGGTGACACCCTGGGTAAATGCGGGTCGACCCTGTTACTCCATGAGCCAGGCGGCCTGTCTGCAAAACGTCTACTGCTGGTAGGGATTGGTAAAGGCGCGCCGAATACACAACAATTTTTGAAAATTTGCCGGGCGGCTGCAAAAGCTGTCAACGAAGATGCGATTAAATCAGCAGCAACCACACTTACCCAAATCAAAGTATCAGGTCACGATAATCGCTGGGCGGCCGAGCAACTCAGTCGTCAGTTTGCAGAAGCAAGCTATGCTTTCAAGAAAAGCTTCAAAAAGAGTTCCGAAAAAAGTTCCGAAAAAACAGGCACCAAAGCCAGCAATAAATTAAAGCGGATCACTGTCATTTGTACGGACCGTAAGAGCCAGCAGTCCAGCAAAGCCGGTATAACATCAGGCAGTGCAATTGCCAGCGGAACCAACCGAGCCCGTTATCTCGGTGATCTGCCAGGCAATACGTGCACCCCGGCTTACCTGGTCAGTCAGGCTCGCGCACTGGGTCGTAAACACCAGAAGATAAGCACCCATGTGTTGTCGGAGAAACAAATGGCTGAACTAGGCATGGGTGCTCTGTTATCGGTAACCGCCGGATCACAGCAGCCAGCCTATCTAATCGCCATGGAATACAGGGGTGCGGCGAAATCACAAAAACCCATTGTCCTGGTCGGCAAGGGCGTCACCTTTGACTCTGGAGGTATCAGTCTGAAGCCCGGCGCGAAAATGGACGAGATGAAATACGACATGTGTGGTGCAGCGAGTGTTTTCGGGGTAATGGAAGCACTCGCCACCCTGGAACCCAGTCTCAATGTCGTTGGACTGGTGCCAACCGTTGAAAACCTGCCCAGCGGTACAGCTACCAAACCGGGTGACGTGGTGACTTCGATGTCTGGTAAAACCATTGAAGTTCTCAATACCGACGCTGAAGGAAGGCTTATTCTGTGTGATGCACTGACTTATGCCGCACGGTACAAGCCGGACACAGTGATTGACATCGCCACCTTGACCGGCGCCTGTGTAGTAGCCCTGGGCAGTCATGCCACGGGCTTATTCAGCAACAATGACGAACTTGCCCAGCAGCTGCTGAGCGCTGGCCAGACTTGCGGTGATCGCGCCTGGCAAATGCCGCTATGGGCAGAATATGATGAGCCATTGAAAAGCAATTTTGCCGATATTCCTAATATCGGTGGCGCCGGCGGCGGCAGTATTACCGCCGCATGCTTTTTAAGTCGCTTTACCAAAGAGTATCGCTGGGCACACATGGATATCGCCGGCACAGCCTGGAACTCTGCCGGCCCCAAAGGGGCGACTGGACGCCCGGTACCACTACTGGTGGAATATCTGCTCAGACGTGCCGAATCCCCATGACCAAAGTCGATTTTTATCAGGTAGGCGGCAATACCAGCGCGGCGCTAGAGCTTAGTTGCCAACTCGCAGCGAAAGCCTGGCAGTCAGGTGATGATGTACTTATTTTTAGCCCAGAAAAAAGCACTATCAGCGAATTGAGTGAACGCCTGTGGGCCCACTCGGCAACCAGCTTTTTACCTCACCGAACTACACGTGAAGGCCCCGAAAGCATTTGGCTTTGTGGTGACGGCACTCTATCCAGCAATCCATCCGGGAATCATCATGATCTGCTCATAAACCTAGCTACAGGCACACCGGAGTGGTTCGGACGCTTTGATGTGCTTTGTGAACTGGTCTACGGAGATGAAAATCTTGTCGCCAGCAAGAGGCATCGCTATAAGTTTTATAAAGACCGTGGTTACCCGCTGAATTATCATGATATGACCAGTCAATTTTAAGTTACCGGAGGCCGCCAGTGACCGATGCTGAAGAAAAATCTGCAAAAACCCTGCCGCCATCGCCCTTACCGTCGTTAAGAAAAAATACAACGGCCACCAAAACCAGCGAGAGGCCAGGTATGTCGCCAGACAAGGAAATACCTACCTTGACCGACCCGGCTCCTGAAGCAGAACCGGATCTTGACCACGATATCGCCGATGTGCCCATACTCACCGATGTAGCTGAACAGGATAAAACTCCGGGAAGTCCACACAGCGACTAGAGCACCTATGCATCAATCAGTATAATTGCCGACCCTTAAGGAATCGCTGATTAAGTTGATCAGAGGTTCCCTGATATTCCGGGCGTTTTGCACTAGCTCGCCCGTCCCTCATTTACCCGCCACAGGAATAACCAAAAATTACCATGGAAAAAACCTATCAGCCACAGGATATTGAAAGCCATTGGTACCAGACCTGGGAGGAAAATGGCTATTTCAAACCATCCGGCCATGGCAGCCCCTACTGCATCACTATCCCGCCACCCAATGTCACTGGCAGTTTGCATATGGGTCATGGTTTTCAGGAAGCCATAATGGATGCATTGATCCGTTATCACCGCATGAAAGGTGATAACACACTGTGGCAGGTGGGCACCGATCACGCTGGTATTGCCACGCAAATGGTGGTCGAACGCCAGCTCGATGCCCAAAATATCTCTCGTCACGATCTCGGCCGTGAGCAATTTATTGACAAAGTGTGGCGGTGGAAAGAAGAGTCCGGCGGGCAAATCACTCAGCAACTGCGTCGTCTGGGCGCGTCCCCCGACTGGTCCCGCGAACGCTTCACCATGGATGAAGGATTTTATACAGCGGTGCAGGAAGCCTTTATACGGCTTCACAAAGATGGGCTGATTTACCGAGGTAAACGACTGGTCAACTGGGATCCGCAACTGCACACGGCTATTTCAGACCTGGAAGTTGTCTCCGAAGAAGAAAAAGGCTTTCTTTGGCATTTCCGCTATGCGCTGGCCGATGGCAGCGGCTATGTCACGGTAGCCACGACCCGCCCAGAAACCATGTTGGGCGATACTGCGGTCGCTGTACATCCCGACGATGAACGTTATCAGCAGTTAATTGGCAAAACCATCTTGTTACCGTTGGCTAACCGGGAAATCCCTGTTATTGCAGATGATTACGTAGATATGAGCTTTGGCACCGGTTGCCTCAAAATCACTCCAGGCCATGATTTTAACGACTATGCGGTGGGGCAACGACACGACCTTGAAATAATTAATATCTTTGATCGCGATGCAAAACTTAATGACGAAGTCCCCCTTGCCTATCGTGGCATGGATCGCTTTGCGGCCCGCCAGCAAATTGTTAGCGACCTCAAAGAACTGGGCCTTGTTGATAAAACAGATCAACACACACTGAAAGTTCCCCGCGGCGACCGTTCCGGTGTCGTCATCGAACCGTGGCTTACCGACCAATGGTATGTGGATGCGAAGTCTCTTGCCGGTGCAGCTATCCATGCAGTCAAAAATGGCGACATTGAATTTATCCCTCGCCAGTATGAAAATATGTACTTCTCGTGGATGAATGACATTCAGGACTGGTGCATCAGCCGCCAGTTATGGTGGGGGCATCGTATACCCGCCTGGTACGATGATACCGGGCAAATGTATGTGGGCCGCAACGAAGCCGTGATCAGAAAAACACACAACATTGCTGACGACATAAGCCTGAGGCAGGATGAAGATGTGCTGGACACCTGGTTTTCCTCGGGGCTATGGACATTCGGCACGCTGGGCTGGCCGGAACAAACGCCTGAACTGCCACCTTCCACCCCACCAATGTGCTGGTGACCGGTTTCGATATCATTTTTTTCTGGGTGGCGCGGATGATTATGCTCACCCTGTATTTAAAGGGCGAAGTGCCATTCAAAACCGTTTATGTCCACGGCCTGGTACGTGACAGCCATGGTCAGAAAATGTCCAAGTCCAAAGGTAATGTGCTCGATCCCATTGATCTTATCGATGGCATTGAACTTGAGCGGCTGGTGGAGAAACGCACCAGCGGGCTGATGAGACCCAAGGACCAGAAAAAAATCATTAAACAAACCCGCAAGGAATTTCCCGACGGCATCGCCGCCTATGGCACTGATGCACTGCGATTTACTTATTATTCCCTGGCATCCACCGGTCGCGACATTAACTTCGACGTTGGTCGTATTGAAGGTTTCAGAAATTTTTGCAATAAAATCTGGAATGCTTCACGTTATGTGCTGATGAACACTGAAGAATATGACTGCGGACAAAACGGTGATACCGACTTTGTATTGTCAATGGCAGACCGCTGGATCATTAGCCGTTTGCAGGTAGCCGAGCAGGCTGTTGCCGATGGCCTGGATTCTTTCCGACTTGATCTTGCCTCACAGGCGCTCTATGACTTCATCTGGTCGGATTATTGCGACTGGTATCTGGAGTTGTCAAAACCGGTATTATGGGATGAACAGGCTGCAGATAACCTGAAAAAGGGTACCCGACGTACCCTGGTTCGGGTACTTGAAGCCACTCTGCGCCTGGCCCATCCACTTATGCCTTTTATCACCGAAGAAATCTGGCAAAAGATTAAAACCCTGGCCGGCAAACAGGGTGAAACTATTATGCTCGAGGAGTTCCCTCAAGCGGACACCCAGAAACACGATAGCTTAGCAAGCGAAGGTATCGAGTGGGTAAAGAATGTCATTATAGCAATCCGCAATATCCGCGGTGAACTGAATATTTCACCGGGCAAACTATTGCCAGTATTACTCAACAATGGATCACCGCAGGATCGTCAGTTTCTTAATGACAACGCGGTTTACCTAACCCGACTGGCAAACCTTGAATCCATCGACTATTGCCAGCCAGAACAAACATTACCACCGGCAACTACCGCTCTGGTCGGCACTATGGAAGTACTGGTACCCATGGCCGGCATTATTAACAAGGATGAGGAACTGGAGCGCTTAAGCAAGGAGATCGGTAAGATAAATAATGAGGTGCAGCGATTAACTAGCAAACTCGACAATGAAAAATTTATAGCCAATGCGCCTGAACAGGTTGTGCTCGGTGAAAGACAAAAGCTGGCCAAGGCCCAGGCATCCAAAAGCAAATTAGAAGACCAGAAAAAGCAGATTGCATCACTATAAAATCGCGGTAGGGAGAAAACTCAGCGCGTGTTGCCAGGCTGAGCTGTGACGCACTGAGCTACTAGCGCACAGGTTTCACCGATCATTACCGTGCATACTGAGCCGTGCATACTGA